>JAHILT010000002.1 GCA_018896875.1 Patescibacteria group bacterium | reverse complement strand
TATATAAAACTTTTTTCTGAGCTTAAGGAAGACAAAGATAGTGAAAATAACAAGTTATTGTCTGAACTTCAAGACAAAACTGTGGAAATTATTGCTGAGATTCCAATAAAGCTGGAAACTTCAAATGAATTTAAATCCAGATTAGAAGAAATTATTAAAAATCAAGAAGATAATGTTTTAAAAGAAATCACTATAATTGAAGTTTTGGATCAGCTTAGCGAAAAGATGCCAAAAGAAACCAAATTAGAATTATTTAAAATAAAAGAAGATCTTCTTATTAAATTCCAAAGCAGATTGCAATCTGAAGATTTTAGCCAGGCCTTATCAGAAATTCTTATTCAGCTTCCAGGAGATCCAGTGCGAAGGGTAATGATGCTTGATGAGATAAGAGAGGGAACTATCAATAGTGATACTAAAAATGAAATTAATTTAATAAGACAAGAGATATTAACGAACGCTGAAGATGATAAAAAAATAGGAAAAATTCACACAGAAAAAATTATTAAAGAGGCAGAGGAATTATTAAAAGATTTTCAAGAGAATATAAATTCAACATCTACTCCAAAAAGTGTGATAATAAATGAGCTTTTTACTAAGGCTAAATTTAATTTAGAGCAAGCGAGAAAGACTAATGATTTAAGTAATTATGGGCAGGCTTTTGGGCAATCCTCTGTTTCGGTCGCTGCTTCTTGTATGGGATTAAATTATATATCTAAATTTAATTTAGATATTAATCCTTGCGCTGAAGACGATATTGAAGCGCTTAAAAAACAGCATGATGAATTAATAGTTAAAACAAAGGAAATGAGTTTAGATGAAGATGATTCATTTAATATAGATTCTCTTTTAGAAAAATCCGAAAAAAATGTAGCCGAAATTTCTGATTTAGATAAGAAAAAAATGAAGGCAGACACATTCATTCCGCTTCTAAAAGATTCTAAACTTCTTCTTTTTCAGATAGATAATACTTTGGTTGAAATGTCAGAATCTCGCCAAGAGTAGTGATGGATAAAAATTCTTTTATTAATTCTAAACGAACCAAGCTTTTGCATCGCGTTCGTTTTTTTGATTTAGTTCCTTTTGTGGACATTGTTTTTATAACAGGATCAGTGGCTTTAGGAACGGCGCATAAAGATTCTGATTTTGATGTTCTTGTCTGCGCAAAAAAGAATCGTATTTTTACTGTTCGTTTTTTTTGTTTTATATTGTTTAGTCTATTGGGTTGGATACGTAATAATGAGAATTGTGCACAAAAAGCTAGGGATAAATTTTGTTTTAATCATTTTGTTACTTCTGAAAAATATCAATTATCTCCTCCGTACAATGATTATTGGAAAAAACTTTATTTATGTTTAATTCCTGTTTACGGTAGCGAGGAATTAATACAAAAATTTTATAACGCTAACGCTGAGTGGGTAGGAGAGAAAAGAATTTATGAAAAAATTAATGATATAAGTTTGTATAAAAAAAGGAGAATAGTAAAAATATTTTTAAAAAAGATGTTAAATGGAAAAATAGGAAATTTTGTAGAAAAAATATTAAAAAAAATTCAAATAAGCAAAATTAAAAAAAGCTTGAAAACAGAAAATTTATACAAGCCGAGAATTATTTATAATGATAGCGAATTAGAATTTCATCCTCACACAAAGCGAATTGAAGAGTATATTCAAAATTAAATTATTGATAATGTTTAAAACAGAAAAAATAAAAAGAGCTCTTGAACAAAATAAAATTTTAGGTATATACTTTAGATAAGATCTTTAAAATTTTTATAATGGATTAAGGAGGCTGAAATGAGCGACAATAAAGCCGAAGATATTGTTGAAGAAGCCTTAGGGTTTATGAAGGAAGATGGAGAGATAACGGGTTTTATTAAAAATGGTAAAAATGATAGGCTAGATGCAGAAGGAATAGATTTTCTAGCTTTTTTGAATAATGGTCTTAGTTTGACAATACAAGTTAAAACCCTTTCTTATAATAAGCGTTTTTATAAAAATTCAAAAAAGAAATGTCGCAAAAAAAAGAAAGATAAACGATATCACAGTAAAGAACAATATGGGTCAGAAAGGTTTTCTTATGAAAATGTAACAAATCGTTATAAAAGAAAATGCTTAGAAGAACATCGCAGAAAACATCCGCTTGTAATATTGTTAATTTTTGTGGATATAAGACATTATAACAGCCAACCAGATACAGTTCTTAGTTTGATTAAAGAGGAAATAAGTGTTTATTTAAACAAATAATACACTAAATATCCCGTCTTGGTAATTACTGGGGCGGGATTTTTATTGGCACTCTTGACGAGAGACTGCCAAAGGACTAAAATAATAGAATTATAAATAAGTCGCAAACAATAGTTGATTAGTAATTAGTAATTGGTAGCTAGTAATAAGTATGAGTTAGCGGTTAGTAAAAACGCTCTTTATTTCTAGTGACTAGTGACTAGTGCCTAGTTTCTAATTTTATGGAATTAAATTTAACACCATTAAACAATCATGTTTTTATAGAGCCGGCTTCTGAAGAAAAAGTAACAAAATCTGGAATAGTACTTCCAGAAACTTCCGAGAAAGAAAGGCCAATGCAGGGAAAAATAATTGCTGTTGGTCCAGGGAAAATGGACAAAACTGGCAACAGAATAAGTATGTCTGTTAAGGTTGGTGATATGGTTATTTTCAAGAAATATGGACCAGATGAAGTTGAAGTTGATGGTAAAAAATATTTAGTCGGAGAAGAGTCAGATATATTAGCAATAATTAATTAAATAAATGGCAAAACAAATTTTATTTAACAAAGAAGCTAGGACTTCTTTAAAAAAAGGAATAGACAAACTTGCCGATGCTGTTCGTATGACACTTGGACCACGAGGCCGTGCCGCTGTTATCGAAAAAGGCTATGGAGCTCCCCAGGTTACTTTTGATGGAGTTACCGTTGCTAAAGAAATAGAACTTGAAGATAAATTTGAAAATCTTGGCGCAGACTTTTTAAAACAAACAGCTGATAGAACTAATGATAATGTTGGAGATGGAACTACGACTTCTGTGGTTTTAGCTCATGCTTTAATTGATGCTGGAGAAAAAGCTATCAGCGAAGAAGGATTTAATGTTATTAAACTCTCAGAAGAAATAAAGAAGGGCAGTGAAGAAGTTGTTAAATTTCTAGAATCACAGAAAGAACTTATTAATGACAATAAGAAAATAGAAGAAGTTGCTATTCTTTCTTCTAAGGACAAAAAGATAGGCGCTTTGATTGCTGAAGTTATGAGCAAGGTCAAGAAAGAAGGAGTGGTAACTATTGAAGACTCCAACACTATTGGCAGTTCTTATGATTTAGTAGAAGGAATGCAATTTGATCGCGGATATGTTTCTCCTTATATGATTACTAATCAAGAAAGAATGGAAACTATACTAGAAAATCCTAATATTTTAGTTACTGATAAGAAAATTTCTACTGTTAACGATCTTTTGCCTCTTTTAGAAAAACTCGTTAAGGCTGGAAAGAAAGAACTTGTAATTATTGCCGAAGAATTAGAAGGAGAAGCTTTAGCTACATTGGTTCTTAATAAACTTCGTGGAATTTTTACTGTTTTAGCAGTAAAAGCTCCTGGTTTTGGAGATAGAAAAAAAGAAATGTTAGAAGACATAGCTATTCTTACTGGGGCATCTATTGTTTCAGAAGAACTGGGTAAGAAAATAGAAAATGTTGAAATTTCTGATTTAGGTCAAGCGCATCGCGTTGTTTCTAATAAGGACAATACTACAATTATAGGAGGGAAAGGTGATAAAAAAATAATTGACGACAGAATCGCTCAAGTTAAAACACAGGTCAAAAAAGCTGATTCTGAATTTGATATAGAAAAATTAAAAGAAAGACTAGGAAAGCTTTCGGGAGGTGTTGCTGTGATTAAAGTTGGTGCTCCTACTGAATCTGCTCAAAAAGAATTAAAACAAAGAGTTGAAGACGCTGTTAACGCTACTCGTGCTGCTATGGAAGAGGGTATCGTACCAGGAGGAGGTATAGCTTTATTTAATGCAAATTTAGCTTTGGCCAAAATACCAAAAAAGTTTGAAGGAGCGGTAGACAAAGAGGCATGGGCTATTTTAAGTAAAGCAATGAGAGCTCCTATTGAGGCTATTATTACCAATAGTGGCGAATCAGTTAGCAAGATTATTAGTAATCTTGAATCTCAAAAAGTGAAAGATGGTAATGATTGGATTGGTTTTAATGCTGTCTTGAATAACATAGGAGATTTGAAAGAAGTAGGGATTATCGATCCTTTGAAAGTTACTAAAACTGCTTTTATTAATGCTATTTCTGTTGCGAGCAATTACTTAACAATTGGCGTGGCTTTAACCGAAAAGCCAGAACCTAAGGGTGGTGGTAGTTCGGCTCCAGGCATGCCACCAGGCATGGGATATTAGAAAATTAAAAATTTAAAGAATCAGTTTTTCTTATTCCCTCCTTTCTAAAGGAGGGCTAGGGCATGCCCCCTACTCATCCTTGAGTGTGGGGGTGGATTTTCTTTTCTCTCTTTTCTTCACGAAGTCCAACTTCCCAATATTCTTATCCTATCTTTAGGAAGTTGGACTTCTAAACATTCTTAATTCTTTCTGTTGACGACTTTTATTTGAAGTGCTTTAGTTAAAGTAGAAGTTTTGATAATTTCATATTGAATCTAAATAAAGGAGGTGAAAGCCATGAAAGTAATTTTGATTGCTGGAGTTGAAAGTTTTTTAGTAAAAAAACTGCCAATTATTTCAGATCTTGGCACTGGATGTTTAAGTTTTTATAGTTATTTGAGAAAGAAGGTTCACTTGTTTGAAAAGAAAATATTTTTTTATGATGGGAGAGATGTTTTGCGTCTAAAAACCAAAAGACTACTCAGAAAAATAGAGAAAATTATTGCTATGAATCCATCAGAGCCATTGGTAATTTATTTTGATGGGCATGGATTAAAAGGAGAATGGTGTTTGTATGTAAAAAATAAAACTGGAGGATTTAGCCTCAGATATAGAAAATTAATAAAAGTTCTAAAAAAACAACGTGGGCCATTAATAATAATTGCGGATTGTTGTTATGCAATGGATTTAGAAAAACAACTTGAAAAGCTTAGTTGTGAGTGGTTACTTTTAGGAGCTGCTCCTAAAGATCGGGTTGGGCATTATGATGTTTCTGAACAATTTACAACTAGTTATGGCGTTATAATTCAGATTGTTAAAGATTGGCTGAAACATAGTCCTGCTAATCCAAAATATAATCCCGAAAAAGCAGGAGTTGCTCCGATACGATATATTAAGGAAAAAATATATAGCAAAACAGAGTATGTTTTACTATATGATTCTAAGAAGAATATATTCAAGAAATCTTATCTTCCTTGTTTCCATAAAACCAAAAAGAAAGTGATGGGAGCTCCTTATTATGTTCAGTCTTACGATAAGATAAAGATAGTTTTGCGAGCTGGTGATAATATAGATCACCTACTTTATCCGAAAGTTAAGAAAAGAAAAAAGAAAACGAAAAAGAAAAAAAGATTCAAGAAGAAAAAATGATTCACCCCCCCCTCCGACCTAAGTCGGAGGGGATTTTTATTATAGAGCCTATTTTATTTTAGGGTATTGACGAAAAATATTCATAATGGTTTTCTAAAGATAGAGACCTTGAAATATTAGTCCCATACATAAATTTTTATGTTGTGGGGTAAATAATAAGGATATATTAAGAAAGGGAGGTGAGAGCAATGAAAGTAATGATAATTAGTGGTTTTGATTATAGTGATAAAAATCCGCCAAATTATTTTCATAATTCAGGGAAATTTTTTTATCGGTTTGTTAGAAAAGAGTTAAAAATAGCTAAAAAAGATGTTTTTGTATATGGATTGCGACAAAAAACACAGTCTTCTGAATCATTATTGCATTTTATTGAAAAAGTTGCAAAAAAATCCAAAAAAGAACCTCTAGCTATTTATTACACTGGACATGGTCTGTTTGGTTCATGGTCATTTTCAGAAGAAATTGAGTTTTCTTATGAAGAATTGGCATGGATTTTTTCTAAAAGAAAAAAGCCGTTGATAATAATTAATGACTGTTGTTATTCAATGTCATTGGTTCCTTATCTTAAGACTTTAATATGTAAGCGTTTATTAATAAGTACAACAATGAAAGGATTAGAAGCTTTTTCTAATAGTAAAATTATTAAAGAAATATTAAAGTTTTGGAGAGCTAGAAAACCTGCTAATCCAAAATATTTTAATGGAATAAAATTCGTTCGACGCCTAATAAAACCAAGTAGAGCAATAGAGGTAAAACTTAGAGAAGGAGACGACTTGGATTATCTAATGTATCCCAAAAAATAAACCCCATATTCAAAAAAATGAATATGGGGTTTTCTTAAAATTTATTGACTATATTAAAATAAGGTGTTTTAATACTTGATAGTAATATTTAAAATTCAAAATAAGCTAGCTAGGAGGAAATCGTGAAAAAACAGAATAAAAAAAAGAAACACATTTGTAACTGCAAACCAAGCGGGGCAAAATCCACCAAAGAAAATTGTTGTAAATCAAAATATCTTATGTCTTGGAACTCAAAAAACAAGAAATATGAGAGGTTTTATTATCGTTAAACATGCGAACTTTTTCTAGTTTAAACTAGAGACATTCCACCCCCACACCTATATATTAAGTGTGGGGGTTTATATTAATATAGGTCGTTTAAAAGCATTAGCTTCTATGATAAACTATTTAATAACGTCGTATTAAAAAAATAATTTTAACTTTAAATATGAGCACACAAACAATAATATTAATAATATTGGGAGCATTAGCTCTTTATCTAATTTTTTTATACAATCGTTTAATTGTATTAAGAAACAGAGTTAAAGAGGCATCTTCAGACATAGATGTTCAGTCTAAAAGGAGATATGATTTGATTCCTAATTTGATTGAAACTGTAAAGGGATATATGTCTCACGAACAATCCGTTTTGGAGAATATTACAAAAGCTCGCGCAGCTGTTTCGCAAGGAGGTGATGTAATAGAGAAAGGTGAAGCAGAGAATGGTCTTACTGGAACTTTAAAGACATTATTCGCTGTTTCTGAAAATTATCCTGATTTAAAAGCTAATACTAATTTTTTGGATTTACAAAGAGAATTAGCTGACACTGAAAATAAAATGCAAGCTTCTAGGCGTTTTTACAATGGAGTAGTTTTGGATTTAAATAATAAGATTCAAAATTTTCCAACAAGATTTATAGCTCCTACGCTTGGTTTTAAGGAAGGGAAGTTTTTTGAAGTAGCCTCTGAAGCTGAGAGAGAGAACGTTGAAGTTAAATTTTAAAATATTCTGTCCTTCCCGCACTTTGCCCGTCCGTAGCCTTGTGCGAAGGAGGGAGGGCGGGAATCCAGCCCTTTCTGTTTCCCCTCCTTTAGGAGGGGTTAGGGGAGATTTTCTTATTTCGTCATTGCGATTCGCTAACTGGCGGAGAAGCAACTCTTTTTACAAATAATAATGCTTCTATAAATATATGACCCTTTATTCACACAAAGATGCCAATATTAGAAAAACTTGGTTATTATTAACGATTTTTTTTGTAATCGTGATTGGTTTTGGTTGGGGAATGTCTTATATTTATAACAATCCTAGTATTTTAATAATAGCGGTTGTTTTTACTATTATAATGAGTTTTACTAGTTATTGGTTTTCGGACAAAATTGTTTTGAAGATGGCTCATGCAAAACCTGCGACTAGAGAAAATGCTCGTGAGCTTTATAATGTTGTTGAAAATTTATGTATTACGGCGGGCATTCCAGTCCCGAAGATTTATATTATTAACGAATCTTCTCCAAATGCTTTTGCTACGGGTCGTGATCCGAAACATGCTGTGATAGCAGTTACTGCTGGATTATTAAAAAAATTGAATCGTTCTGAATTAGAAGGAGTAGTTGCTCATGAACTTTCACATATCGGAAATTACGATATGCTTGTTTCTACAATGGTAGTGGTTTTAGTTGGATTTATTTCTATCACTTCTGATATGTTATTGCGTTCTATGTTCTGGGGTGGTAGCAGAAATAGAAATTCTAGTCCGGTTATGATGATAATTGGATTAGTTTTAATGATTTTAGCACCAATCGCTGCCATAATAATACAAATGGCTATTTCCAGAAAAAGGGAATTTTTAGCCGATGCTTCGGCAGGACTACTTACTCGTTATCCAGAAGGACTGGCTAAGGCCTTAATTAAAATTTCTTCTGACGACACTCCTTTGTCTGTGGCTAGCAATACAACAGCTCATTTGTGGTTAGACGATCCTTTCAAGAAAAAGCAAAAAAAATCTTGGTTTCACAAACTTTTTATGACTCATCCTCCAATAGAAGAACGAATCACAGCGCTACGTTCGCTGAACTCGTAAGAATTGCAAAATTCTCCCTTAGTCTTTTTTGCCCCCTCCTTTTAGAGCCTGCCCGTACTTTCTCATTCCCTCCTTTTAAAGGAGGGTTAGGGCATGCCCCCTACTCATCCTTGAGTGTGGGGGTGGATTTTCTTATTCCGCCTGCCCCATACTCCTCTGCCATTGCGCTTTGCCCGCCATAGCTTTAGCGACGGCGGGAGTAAGTCCCGCGACGAAGCAATCTCTCTTTTTCTTAAATCTTTAAATCTTTATATATTTAAATAATCTTAAATCTTATTTTTTTCTGCTCGCCCCGTGAAATATCGCAAAGCGATAATTTTTCTTTCAGAAAAATTATTTCACTGGTGCTCGCCCCATACTCATCTGTGAGTGTGGGGTCATTGAGATCCGCCCTGGCCGGGCAGGCCAACTGGCGGAGTGGCAATCTATTATAAAATAATAAATTATATGTTATAAATTATATGTTGTTATTTGTTATAAATTAGTAGAAAGGAGAGGTCGCATAGTCCTGCCTGCCGGCAGGCAGGGGTCTAGTATATTTAAATATTAATTTTCTTTTGTGCGGAGGAGTCGCATAGTGGTCTAGTGCACCACCTTGGAAAGGTGGCATACCTTAACCGGTATCGAGAGTTCGAATCTCTCCTCCTCCGCAGAAAAGAAAATAAATTATCGGGAGAAAGGTGGCATACTTTAACCGGTATCGAGGGTTCCTCCGATTTTATTTCCGATTAAAATCGGAACTATAAAATCGAGAGTCCTCGATATGATTACCAAATCAAAGATTTGGATCATATCGGGAAAATCCCTCCCTCTCCGCAGTGAACATAATAAAAGAACATCTCTAACGGCTCAATAACTGAGCCGTTAGATTTTAATTAGCAAGATTTTAATCAAAACTTAATAGCTGTTATAAATGAATCAATTGCATTTAATATTTTTAAAAAATGAAAAAAGAATACAATAAATTAATACGAGACAAAATTTCTGAAATAATAAGAGAAAATGGTAGTAATCCTAAAACTAGGATTTTGGATGACGAAGAATATAAAATAGAATTGTTAAAAAAGATTGTTGAAGAAGCTCAAGAAGCCTTAGAAACCAAGGGCGATAAGAAAAAACTAACCAAAGAAATCGGAGATGTATTAGAAGTTATAAATTATTTAATTGATGTGTTTGAGCTAGATAGACAGGAAATTGAGAAAATAAGGAAAGAAAGAAAAAAATACAGAGGTGGTTTTGATAAAAAAATATTTTTAGAATCTACAGAAAATTAATGGTAAACTAAATATGTCATATAAATTTATTAAATTAAAAAACAAATGAGCAAAAAAATTATTTTTATATTAATGTCAGTTATTTTGCTTTCTTTTTTTATTATTGCGATTAATACGTATTTACAACAAAAAGAATCACGTATCATTGGAGATGAACCAATTATTGGTGGAGAAAGAGACGAGCATGGATGTTTGGGTCCAGCCGGGTATAGATGGAGCGATGAAGTGAATGCCTGTATTCGTGACTGGGAATTAGATGATAATCAAATAAAAGCGTCTAAAATAGCAGTTGATTATGTTGGTTATGAAAAAGCGCTTACAATAATTCAAGTGCTAACAGCTAGATGCCCAGGTTGTTTTATGGTGGAGTTAGAAAAAGAAAAAGATAGAATAAAAATAACTTTGGAAAATTACGAGGTAGTTAAAAAGTCGTTAACACCAGACGAATGTATCGCCGAAGGAGGAGAGACGGTAAATACTACTGGTGGCGCAACTTGTAGTGAGAATCAATTAAACATAGGAGAAGTCGCTGGCTTTATATCTCCTAATGTTTGTTGCGTACCAGACTAAGTTATTCTAGAGAAAATTTCTAAATTTTCGTGCATATTTAAATAAATAAAAAAGAGCAGTTTATAGACTTGCTCGGGTCTGTTTTTTATTTTTTTTAGTGTCTATACATCCATCTTTCACAGAGGATAACTGTTAAGATGAAGAAATTGAAATACCATGATTGCCAGAATGTAGTCATACTGATTCCAATCATTGGCATTAACCAATTCCATAAGAAATATACAGGAATCGCAATAATAAAACTGCAGACAAAAGCAATTATTAATATTGAAATCCAAAATTTATCTGTAAATAAATTATCTGCTAATTTTCTAATCATCTTTTTTAACCATCCCATTTAATCCTCCTTTCCTTATTCGTTATTTAAACGTGCTTTCGCTAAAAAACTACTTGCTTGAATATAGCATACTAGGTAGTAGAAATTCAATAATAATTATTAGTTAATAAACTAATTAAACGAATACATTAATCTTTTATTATTTTTATTGCTTTTCCGCTTATTAAAGCACTAGAGATTTTTTTATATGCTGATGATAAAATTCGCTGAAATGTGCTTTGGGATGTTTTCATTTTTTTAGCACATTCTATTTGTTCAAGATTTTCAATATTTTTAAGTCTTAGAGCTTCTATTTCTTCAAGAGATAAATCAATCACTTCTAAAAATCTCATTGGTACTCCTTGAGGTTTAAAATAGGTTATATTTGGATTAAATCCAATTTTTCTATAAAGTCTTGGTCTTGTCATAACAATATTAGGAAATCCGACTTCCTTAGATTTTTTTGTTGATGTTTTGTTTTGTATAATTTATACTTCAAACAAAGAAACCCCCGACATCTTTTTATGAAGAAGTCGGGGTTTCTTTGTTTAATCTTTTAGGTTTTCTTTTTCTTCACGAATTGCTTGTAATTCTTCTTCAAGCATTTTTTCTCTTTCTTCTAAAGAGACTTGATTATTTTTACGTGGAAAAAGTCTTCCAAAAAATCCACGACCGCGACCATAGCCTTGTCTTGTTCCTTCTCCGCAAGGACCTAATCCTCGTCCAGTTCTTGGACCTTGACCCATAGGACCCGTTTTATCTTGATTTGGCATATTTTATTTAAATAAGTTTTATATATGTTAATATCCGACCTTTATTTAATTTATATTGAGTATATACCCATTATAATTTATTGTCAAGTTTTTGATGGAAATTTTATTATGGTAAAATAAACATATGAAAAAAAGCGAAATAATAATTGCAGGGATAGTTATCTTATCTTCATTTTTTATATTCTTATATATAAAAAATAATTCTCGCGCTGTTGGAGCCTGTTATAGTTCTGACGGGATTAATATTGAAAAAGCAAAAAAGATAGCAGGTCTTTTTGGAGGATCAAGTGGAATTATATTAAAAGATGGTACTATTCTTTTAGGAGGGCTAGATTTTTTAAATCGTGAGGGTATTGAAGACAAAGAAACTGGTTTTAAATTAAGAGGCGTGGGATTTTTAATAAGTAAGGATGGTTGGAATTTTTCTAGGTTTAAATTAGGCATAACTAATCTTAATCGTGACATAATCGCTTATGGTGATCCTACCATTATACAATTGCCGAATGGCGATTATAGAATGTATTTCACTGAAAAAACAACAGAGCAATATATGCCCGATATTTTAATGAGCGCTTATTCAAAAGATGGATATAATTATCGTTTTGAAGGGAAAATAACTGGCGAATCAAATATGAATTTAACTGCCGTTGATTTTACCGCGTTTTATGAAAAAAATACCAAAAAATATTATATTTATACTCGTTCAGATAATTTTGATGAAGCGGAAGTTTTAGAGTCTGAAGATGGAAGGCATTTTGCTAAAAGATTTAAAATTAAAATCCCTTTTGGTTTTCAATTTTCAATAATTAACGAAAAAGATTATTATGTGGCTTACGGAAGGCATATACCGTCTGACAATAAGCCTGATTCTAATTTGCGTTATCCTGTAAAAGCAATTTCAAAAGATGGGTTGCATTGGGAAAGAACCAAAGAACAGCCCATAGGTCCGTGGCAGAGAAATAGAACTTATTGTGATACTTACGCCGTGTTTAAATTATTTGATGGATATTATTTTTATTAATATTTTATTGGCAGGATTATTAAGTGAATTATTTTTTGTGTTAAAATGAACCCATGGAAAAACTTATATTTTTAGACACAGAAACAACAGGAGGAGATACAATGACTGATCGTTTGTGCCAGGTTTGCTATAAGATATCCGATGGTTTTCATACGGAATATTTTAAACCGCCCCTTCCTATGTCTGTAAAGGCAATGAGTATTACTCATATCACTAATAAAATGCTTCAAGATAAAAAAGCGTTTAAGGGCAGTGATATGGAAAAAGAACTCGGGTTTTTGCTTTCTGAAAAAATACTCGTGGCTCATAATGCGAAATTTGATTGTGAAATATTAGAAGCAGAAGGACTAACAGTTCCTCGTAGTATATGTACCTTTCGTGTTTCGCGATTTTTAGATTCTGATAATGTTATTCCAGAATATAATTTACAATTTTTGCGTTATTATTTAGAGCTTGAAATAGAAGCTAATGCGCATGACGCAGAAGGGGACGTTAAAGTTCTTTGTGGCGTTTTTGATAGATTGTTATCTAAAATAATGGAAGACGGCAAAAGCGAAGATGAAGCAATCGTTGAAATGCTTGAAATATCAAGCAAACCTGTATTATTCAAACGATTTAATTTTGGGAAACACAATGGAGAAGAAATAGGAGCGGTGGCGATGTTTGATAGGCGTTATTTAGAATGGTTTTTAAGTAAGAAACTTGACGAAGGAGGTCAGGACGAAGACTGGATTTATACCTTACAACATTATTTAAATAAGTAAGCAATCAACTAATAATCTAATACGAAATAACGAATAAATTAACGAATTGTTACGAATTAAAAAATGGAAAAACAAATAAGTTAACGAATTGCGAATTACTCCCCTCCTTTAGGAGGGGTTAGGGGAGATTTTCTCTTCTGTCATTACGAGCGAAGCGCGGTAATCTTTCTTTCTTGCCTGCCTCGTGAAATATCGCGAAGCGATAATTTTTCTGAAAGAAAAATTATTTCACTGGGGTCATTTTACATTTTGATTTTTACATTTTAAACTTACTACTATGGATACATTATTTTTGATATTAATTGGTATAGCAGGAGGTTGGTTGGGCTATGAATTAGCTGCTCAAAAAAAACGACTTTCGCTTACTGAGATTTTGTCAGAAAAACAAAAAAATAAAAAAAAGATTGTTGAGTATATGCAAAGCCATCTGAAAATAACCAATAATGATGTAGAAAAAATAGCTGGAGTTTCTGATGCTACAGCCGAACGATATTTAAATGAATTAGAACAAGAGGGTATTTTGAGACAAATCGGGAAGGGAAGATATTCTCATTACGTAAGAAACTGATATGGAGAACAGACTAAACATTATAGACGAAAAAGAAAATATAATTGGCGAAGACACGAGAGAGAATATCCATAGTCAAGGATTGTTGCATCGGGAAGTTTGGGTTTGGTTTTATAATTCTAAAGGAGAGATTATATTTCAGTATCGTGGAAAGAACAAAGATACTTTCGCTAATCTTTTAGATGCGACAGTTAATGGACATGTTGAATTAGGAGAAAGTTATGAAGATGCAGTAATAAGAGAAACAAAAGAAGAAACCGACATATCAATAAGTCTAGATAGTATTAAATCAACAGAGAAGATAAGAGGGGAATTTTATGACCCCATAATAAATAAAACTAATAATATTATTAGAGCTGTTTATATATATAAATATGATGGAGAAATTAAGGATTTGAAAGTAGAAGTTGGAGAGGGGCTTGGATTTGAGATATATCCGATTGAAAAAATTTTTAATATTTCCGACGAACAAAAAAAGAAATTTGTTCCGCAAATATTTGACGAGAAATCTTTAGAGGTTTTTAGAGAAATAAAAGAATTAATATAATTATTTAAAATAAAAATATATTAGTTGAATTTTAACAAGAACAAAGGTATTATAATAAAGTCGTATTAAATAATATAAATTAATTCGCCCTAGTAAATGTTCTTTGAGCAATTTTGCCAAAGGCAAAATTATTTAACAGGGTAAATAAAAAATATGTGCGGAGAAAATAAACCACAAGACGAAAAAGTTGTAGGTGGAGAGCAAGAAGCTCAGCCACAAGAAGAAGTTAAACCAGAAGGCTTGCCAGTAGAAGAAAAAATTATAGAAGAAGGAGCGGAAATGCCACCAGCACCAGCGCCAGGAGGTTTTGGGGTGCCTGAGCCAGAAAAGACATTGGAAGATAAACCAGAATCTTCTGAGCAGGTTTAAAGCAAGTATCGTAATATAAATTAAAAAAGACGAAATTAATTTCGTCTTTTTTTTGTATTTTCTTAAAAAACTACCCCATATTCTTTTTGGGGTATAAAAAAATAACCCAGCGAATATCATATTCGCTGGGTTAGAAATGTTATTTTAGGCACAGTTTATGTATAAAACAATATATTTTCCATTCTTGATATAAATAATCGTATCGCTTGGCTTTGTCGAATCTTTCGTTGATTTCGTTTTCGCGTTTCTTGCCTTGGCTATTTTTAATTTCGCGGATACTGTTTTTGGCAAATAAGTTGTAAATATTAATAAGAATTTTCCCAACAAGAAAAAGTTTGCCGTTATCTAATGCCTTATGAAGTGTGGGGACTTCGGGAAATTCAGCTTTTACTCTTTCTATAAAATTTTTTGGGAATTTAATGATGATATTATCATATGGGTTCATAACACCTCCTTATATTTTATTTTCAAATAATGCTAATTTCATACTAACCTTATAGAAGAAATATGTCTACTATTGTTTTTATATTTTTTTTAAAAAAAATGACCCAGCGAATATTATATTCGCTGGGTCAGCTTTAAGGATGGTTATTCTTGAAAAGAATGTTTCAGTATTGCCGCTAAATTTATGAAATATATAAGCGACCCTGTAATCATAAGTATCAAGATAACCCAGAGAGGAAGACCTATGGAGTAAGTTATCATTATTACTAATGTGATTGGGAGTATGCTGACAATCCACACCGGAATAATTTTTTGTGAATTTAAATACGTTAAGATCGTCGCTAAGCTTACGAAATATAGGAACGATCCTATGATTACAATCATTGAGACAGCTACAATGGAGAAATTGGTAGTTTTTAGCAAAAGTACCAATGCCCATGGAGATACCGTAATCATCCATAACGGAGCGATTAATTTATAGAGTCTATTCACTTTAAAGCCTCCTTTTTGTTTTTAATGTGCGTTTTTAGATTTGCTTGATAGGTTTGCTTACCATATCTTAGCTTGTATATATTAGCAATTATTTTCATTTTTGTCAAGCGATAATTATTTACATTCATATTTATTTTTTAGATACTGTATAATGAAAAAAATTAGTTTATAATATAAATGTTAGATATGTCGTTATTAATTATTGATTAATTTTAAAAAAATGAATCCCACACATAATAAAAACAATTTTTGGTGGGGTATAATAGTTTAGGTGGTAAAATTAACAAGTCGTATAAATTAATAAAAAAACAAAGTCAGAGAAAGTTTTTTTAAAACGCTTTTCAGTCTTTATTATGTGATAGGGATTTATCCCATACATAGCAAAGATTAGATTGTAAATTTTAAAAAACACTTTCCAGTCTTTGTTATGTGTGGGATGAATGAAAGTATAAAAAATTCACCAAAAGATTTCTTTTTACATCTTTTAATTATAATTTCTTTGTATGTAACTGCAGGAAGTATTATCGCTCTCTTGTTTCAATATATTAATATTCTGTTTCCAGATCCGTTAGAATATATGAGTTACAATTCTATCTCTGCCATTATTCGCAGAACCATGGCTTTGCTTATTATTGTTTTCCCTGTATATATAATGGTTTCTAAAATGCTTCAGAAAGAATATATTGTTATGCCAGAGAAAAGAGAATATAGATTTAAAAAATGGTTAACTTACCTTACTTTATTTTTTGCGGGGTCAGTTATAATTACCGACTTAGTTGTTTTGGTTAATGGATTTTTAGGAGGGGACTTAACTAGTCGTTTTGCTTTAAAAATTTTAGTGGTGTTATTGGTTGCAGGAACTATCTTTTGGTATTATCGAAAAGATCTCAACAACCCTTTATCTGTTGGTCAGCTTAGATATTTAGCTTGTGCAGTTAGTTTATTTATATTGGCAAGTATTGTAGCTGGATTTTTTTCTGCTGGTTCTCCTACAAAAGCTAGGCTTTATAATTTTGACGAAAGAAAGGTTGGCAACTTAAATTCAATTCAAAATTATGTAATAAATTATTGGCAAAAGAAACAAGTACTGCCTGAAAAATTAGAAGATTTAAATGATAGTATTTCTGGATTTATTGTCCCGAAAGATCCACAAACCTTAGGCTCTTATGAATATATTATAAAAGATGATTTATCTTTTGAGCTTTGTGCAAATTTTAACTTGCCATCTAATTTCGGATTACCTGAAGGTAGTAATTATAAATTTGATATTCCTTATGGGGATAATTGGGAACATGAAATCGGCAGGCATTGTTTTTTAAAAACTATAGATCCAGAATTATATTCTGAGAATTCCAATACCATACCTATGCCTATTGAAAAAATTATTAGATAACAAAAAATGGATTTATTTAATGAATTAAAAGAAAGAGGTTTAATATATCAATCTTCCAACGAAGAAGCTGTTAAGGATTTTTTGAATAAAAAAGGCAATTCTTTTTATCTTGGTTTTGATCCTACTGCCCAAAGTCTTCACATAGGAAGCTTGCTTCCGATTATTTTTATTAAAAGATTAGAAACGGCTGGATTAAGACCTGTTATTTTAGTAGGTGGTGCCACAGGTCTTATTGGTGATCCTAGTGGTAAATTGCAAGAAAGGTCTTTTGTTGAGTTTAAAACTATAAAGAAAAATTCTTATTATCTTAAAAAACAACTTTCTAAATTTTTTGATTTTGGCTCTATATTTTGTAAAGGAAAAGTATTATTCGTTAATAATTATGAATGGTTAAAAAATATTTATTTTATAGATTTTATACGTGATATTGGAAAGCATTTTACAATCAGCGAAATGATTAATAAGGAGTCGGTACAAAAAAGAATGCAAACAGGGATTTCATTTACAGAATTTAGCTATATGATTATTCAGGCTCTTGATTTTTTAAATCTATACAAAAAATATAATTGTGTTTTACAAGTGGGTGGTTCGGATCAATGGGGGAATATGACAGCTGGTATAGAATTAATAAGAAAAAAACTTAGCAAGGAAGCATTAGTTTTAACTATGCCCTTGGCTACAAAAGAAGATGGTTCTAAATTTGGAAAAACAGAAGAAGGAAACATATGGCTAGATGCCGAACTTACTTCTCCTTATCATTTTTATCAATTTTGGATAAATGTAGGCGATAATGATGTTATTAAATTTTTAAAATATTATACTTTTTTATCTTTAGACGAGATTGATGGGTTAAAAAAAGTTTTGGCTAGTGAGCCAGAAAAAAGAGAGTCGCAAAAAATCTTAGCCAGAGAAATGACAGAATTTGTTCATGGAAAAGAAGTTTTGAATCGTGTAGAAAAAATTTCCCAGATGATTTTTTATGGGAAAATCAAAGAATTAAATAATCAAGAGTTAAAAGAAGTGTTTTCTGGGTCTGATATAAAAACTACGAACAAGTTTAATGATATGTCGATTGTTGATTTTCTAGTAAGCACGGAGGTTGTCGGCTCTAAAAGACAAGCAAGAGAAGATACGCAAAACAAAGCGATAGAAATAAATGGATTAAAAATTCAAAATTCTGATTATGTTTTGTCTAAAAAAGATTTAATGTTTGAAAAATATATTCTTATCAAAAGAGGGAAAAGAGATTATCATTTTATAGTAATAAAATAAAAAAATGGACCAAGCTATTTTAATTCCAATTAGTCAGATTGTTATTTTAATTTTCTTAATTATTATTCACGAGGTTTCCCATGGTCTTATGGCGTATAAACTTGGTGATAATACTGCTAAGGAAATGGGACGGCTTACTTTGAATCCATTAAAACACTTAGAGTTTTTTGGATCTTTTTTGGTTCCTTTGATTTTTTTGGTTTCGGGCAGTCCATTTATTCTAGGCTGGGCTAAGCCAGTTCCGTTTAATCCGTATAATTTACAAAATCCAAAAAAAGATGGCGCGCTTATTGCTGCCGCTGGTCCTCTTTCTAATTTTATATTAGCTGTGTTATTTGGAATAGTCGCTAGATTAATACTTCCACTAGCAGTTGCTTCTCCTAATTCTGTTTTTTGGGGAATACTTTTTATTTTAAATATAGCTGTTTTTATGAGCATACTTTTAGGAATTTTTAATCTTATTCCTATTCCTCCTTTTGACGGATCTAGAATTGTTTTTGCGTTTTTACCAGAAAAATTTACTCAATTTTGGTTATCAATTGAAAGGTATGGAACCCTTTTGATAATATTGCTTCTTTTTGGAGGACTTATGAATATTATATATCCAATAATTCTTTTTGCTTATCGTTTCTTGATTGGTCCTGCTGCAATTTTTTAACTTTTATTATTAATCGTTAGTTGTTTTTGTTTTTGTTTTTTATTTTTATGCTCTTGCATTGTTTTTTGATAGTGCTCTAATTAAATTAGAAGTACATTCACAAAAAAATAAACTGAAAGAAAGACCTACAACATTCTAATGGATGTTTGGTTAAGACCTAAGACATTTTAGCGAATGTCCGGTCAAGGAGGCGTTATGAAAAGATTAATAATACCGATACTTATTTTATTTGTATTTTCCGGTTGCACTTTAATTAGCAAACGAAAAGTTCAACCAGTAGCAACGACTTGGATACCTGAGTTCACAAGCAAATTGGTTAAGGTATCTTATTTACAGAGATCTACAACAACGGTAAATGTAATTGCTGTTGTGCCAATTTCTGGGGAAATAAGCGAGAGTAGTTATGGGGATTCAAATATGGTTGAAGATATTAAATTAATGCTTCGGGTTGCAAGCAATGATTTTCGTGTAAAAGCGATTATTTTGAAAGTTGAAAGTCCGGGAGGAGAAGTAAATGCCTCGGATTTAATTTGGAACGAAGTGATGAAGTTTAAAAAGCTTGGTAAGCCAGTCGTCGCTTTTTACAATGGCATTGCGGCTTCGGGCGGGTATTATGTTTCTGCTCCTGCGGATAAGATTATTATAACTCCCGAAACTTGGACAGGAAGCATTGGCGTGATTATGTATGCGGTAGATATTTCTAGCAAGCTAGCAAAGGAAGGCGTGAAATATACAATTATCAAATCAGGTCGCAACAAAGATATGCTTTCGCCTTTAAAGCCACCTACGAAAGAAGCTCTGGAAATTACGCAGAGAATTATTGACAATTCATTTGAACGCTTTGTTCAAAAAGTGGCTCAGGGTAGGCGTATGGATGAGGCGACAGTTCGCATTTTGGCTGACGGCAGAATCTTCGATGCTAAACAAGCGTTGGATAATGGACTCGTTGATCAGATTGGCTATATTGAGGATTCTTTTGAAGTCGCGAAGAAGTTTGCTCGAGTAAATGATGCTTCGTTGATTCAACTTGAAAGTAAAAAAAGCACTAAGGTCAGCTTTTTTACAATGCTTAAAAACAAGTCTTATGGCTTGTATTACTTATGGATAATTAATGACTTGAAGTCTAAATAGTTTTTTAAAAGCGGTCGCCTAGGCGACCGCTTTTTTCTAACAAACAATAAACACGCCTTAAGTAATCCTATATAGTTTTATTAAGGATTGACTAGTTTATATTTTATTTGCTATATTATAAAAACTTATATATTATATATAATAATTAATTTAGAACTTCAAAAATATTATTCTAGAAGTTTTATTAACTTAGCGTGCCAACAATAGGACAATTATTAAAAACTGAAAGGAAACCTAAAATTACTAAGTCAAAAAGCGTGGCGCTTTTGCGATATTTTAATACCATAAAAAACAAACCAAAAAAATCAGCTTCTCCTTTTAAAAGAGGTGTATGCTTGAGGGTTTTTACTACAACCCCAAAGAAACCTAACTCTGCTTTGCGTAAAGTTGCCCGTGTTCGTCTTACTAATGGCATGGAAGTAAGCGCCTATATTCCAGGAGAAGGTCATAACCTACAAGAACACTCTGTGGTTATGATTAGAGGAGGAAGAGTAAAGGATCTTCCTGGTGTTCGTTACCATATTGTAAGAGGCGTATTAGATACTAGTGGGGTAGACAGAAAGCAACAAAGAAGTAAGTACGGTGCTAAAAAGCCAAAAAAATAATATGAGGAAAAAGAGAAATTACAAAAGAGAACATTCGCCAGATTTTAAATTCAACAGCATAATAGTTGGAAGGTTCATTAATTATTTGATGGAAGATGGTAAAAAAATAGTTGCTGAAAAAATAATGTATGGAGCTTTTGATATTATTAAAGAAAAAATCAAAGGTGATCCTCTTGCTGTTTTTGACAAAGCAATAGAAAATGTTTCGCCTTTAGTTGAGGTTGGAACTAGAAGAATTGGTGGAGCAAATTATCAGATTCCAAAAGAAGTTAGACCAGATAGAAGGTTTGTTTTGGCTAGTCGATGGATTATTGCAGTTGCTAGAGCCAAAAAAGGAAGTGCGATGTCCAACAGGTTAGCCGATGAATTGCTTTTAGCATCTAATAATGAAGGAGGGGCTATTAAGAAAAAACAGAACACTCATAGAATGGCTGAAGCCAATAGAGCATTTGCGCATTTTTCTAGGTAATCATGAAAGATTTAGATAAATTTTTTTTTGAAAGATATTCTATTTCAGAAAAAACCAAAAAAATATTTAATGCTTTTTTAGCGTATTCTGACGAACCAGGAGAATTTCTTTCGAATAGTGAAAAAGATGAGTTAATAAAAAAAAGCAAAACAGACCCAGAAGCTTTAAAAAAATTTGAAGAAAATAAAAATAGCAAATACAGAGTTAATTCTCTTTCTGCTCCGTTGATGATTGCAGAAATTTTTTTAGATTCTAGTGAAGCTAAGGATGTCCCTTTTGAAGAAAAAAATGAATTACTTAAGAAAATTAGTAAGGTAATAGATGATATTAAAAAAGCAAAACCAACAGGAATGACTGATAATGAAGTTGGTCAAGTTATAGAAATAGTTGAAAAAATAAAAAAATATTTAAAATAATTTTAAAAAATGGCTAGGCAATACCCAATAGAAAAAACAAGAAATATAGGAGTCGTTGCACATATTGATGCGGGAAAAACTACAACAACAGAAAGGATTCTTTTTTATACAGGAGTTTCTCATAAAATAGGAGAAGTACACGAAGGAGAGGCTATCATGGACTGGATGGAACAAGAAAGAGAAAGAGGCATTACAATTACTTCTGCTGCTACGACTTGTTTTTGGATTCCTAGTTATCGTAATGGAGATAAGCAATTTGAATATCGTATGAATTTAATTGATACTCCAGGACACATTGATTTTACAGTTGAGGTTAAAAGATCGTTGCGTGTTTTAGATGGCGCTATTGTTGTTTTTGATGGAGTTTCTGGCGTAGAACCTCAGTCTGAAACTAATTGGCATTATGCTGATGAATATAATGTTCCTAGGATTTGTTTTATTAACAAAATGGATCGTCTTGGAGCTAGTTTTGAAAATAGTTTTAAATCAATTAGAGAAAGATTAAATCCAAATGCTATAGTTATGCAACTTCCTATTGGGTCAGAAAGTAATTTTGAAGGTGTAGTAGATTTATTAGAATCTAAAGCTTATAGATTTGAAGGAGATAAAGGAGAAAAAATAGTATCATCTGAAGTTCCAAAAAATATGGAAGAAGAAGTTAAAAAATGGAGGCATGAACTTATTGAAAAAATTGTTGAACAAGATGATAAATTAATGACTGAGTATTTAGAAGGTAAAGAATCTTCTTTAGAAGATTTAAAAAAGGCATTAAGAAAAGGCGTTCTTAGCGTGAAATTGATTCCTGTATTTACTGGATCGTCTCTCAAGAACAAGGGCGTTCAATTAGTGCTTGATGCTGCTGTTGACTATTTGCCATCTCCATTAGACTTACCGCCAGTTAAGGGCATAGATATTAAAACAAACGAAACAGTTGAAAGAAAAACAGACGACGACGCTCCTTTAGCTGCTCTTGCTTTTAAGGTAGCAACAGATCCATTTATGGGAAGTTTAACTTATTTTAGAGTTTATTCAGGAATATTAAAAAAGGGAAGCTATATTTTAAATGCAAATAAAAACAGCAAAGAAAGAGTTGGCCGTCTAGTTAGAATGCACGCAAATCATAGAGAAGAAGTAGAAGAAATTGGCGCAGGTAATTTAGGCGCAATTGTTGGTTTGAAAGATACCTCTACAGGAGCTACTCTTTGTGATGAAGATCATCCTATTATTTTAGAAAAAATTGTTTTTCCAGAACCTGTTATATCTATCAAGATTGAACCTAAAACAAAAGTTGATCAAGAAAAAATGGGTATTGCTTTGCATAAACTTAGTGAAGAAGATCCTACTTTTAGGGTTGGTGGTGATCCAGATACAGGAGAAACGATTATTTCTGGAATGGGCGAATTACATTTAGATGTTTTGGTAGAAAGGATGAAAAGAGAATTTGGTGTAGGGTCTAATGTTGGTAGACCACAAGTTGCTTACAAAGAAACAATTAAAAAAGAAGCCAAAGGAGAAGGGAAATATATTAAACAGTCTGGTGGACGTGGTCAGTATGGACATGCTCGTCTTGAAATTAAACCCCTAGAAAGAAGTAAGGGGTTTGAATTTATTAATTCTATTAAAGGAGGATCTGTCCCTCAAGAATTTATTCCAGCTATTGAAAAAGGTGTGATAGAAGCTATGAGCAAGGGTGTTACTGCTGGCTTTCCGATGGTAGATATTCAGGTTACTTTATATGATGGTTCTTATCATGATGTTGACTCTTCGGAGTCCGCCTTTAAGATTGCTGGCTCTATGGCTTTTAAGGAAGCTACTAAAAATGCCAAGCCAATTTTGCTTGAACCAATAATGAAAGTTCAAGTTCTTGCTCCAACAGAATTTATGGGTGATATTACTGGCGATCTTAATTCCAAAAGAGGGAAGATAGAGGCTATGAATGATAGAGCAGCTATTAAAATTATTGATGCTCAGGTTCCTCTCTCCGAAATGTTTGGATATGCAACTAAGCTTCGTTCTATGACTCAAGGACGAGGTTCGTTCAGTATGGAATTTGATCAATACGCCGAGGCGCCTTCTAGTATAGCGCAACTTATTGTTGAAGGTAAAAAGTAATAAATAATAAAATAATAAAATAGACAGATTATATTTATTTAATATTAAACGTTGTTGACAAAAATACCTATTTTCGTATAAAATAGACATACTATTTAAAATTTATTTCCTGATTTGTTGTCTACTAATTAGTAGGAACAGTGATGGACAATGAAGTCGAAAAAAATAAAAATTTAAAATTAATAAATAAAAAATAAAAACATGGCAGAAAAAGCTAAATTTGAAAGGACAAAGCCACACGTTAATGTCGGTACAATCGGTCACGTTGACCACGGTAAAACTACTTTAACAGCCGCCATAAGTCACATTCTTTTTTTGAAAGGATTAATCTCGAAAGAAGAAGGTGTTAATCAAATTGATAATGCCCCAGAAGAAAAAGCTCGTGGTATTACTATTGCCTTGCATCACTCTGAATATGAAACTGAAAAAAGGCATTATGCTCATATAGATGCCCCTGGTCATGCTGATTATATTAAAAACATGATTACTGGTGCAGCTCAGATGGACGGTGCTGTCCTTGTTGTTTCCGCTGCTGATGGTCCAATGCCTCAAACCAGAGAACACATTTTGTTAGCACGTCAGGTTGGTGTTCCTGCTCTTGTTGTTTTTCTTAATAAGTGTGATATGGTTGATGACCCAGAACTTATTGATCTTGTTGAAGATGAAGTTAGAGAATTATTAAAGAAATATGAATTTCCTGGAGATACCATTCCTATTATTCGTGGCTCAGCTTTAAAAGCTATAGATACCAAGTCTGCTGATGATGAAGCCGCTAAACCAATTTTAGACTTAGTTAAAGCTTTAGACGAACATATTCCAGAGCCAGTTCGTGATACAAGCAAGCCTTTCTTGATGCCTGTTGAAGATGTATTTTCCATTGAAGGAAGAGGTACTGTCGTCACAGGTAGAGTTGAAAGAGGCATTGTTAAGATTAATGAAGAAATTGAAATTATTGGTTTAAAGCCAACTCAAAAAACAGTTGTTACAGGAATTGAAATGTTTCAAAAAATTCTTAATGAAGGTACAGCAGGTGATAACGTAGGTATCCTTTTAAGAGGTCTTAAAAAAGAAGACGTTGAACGTGGACAAGTTTTAGCTAAACCAGGCAGTGTTACGCCTCATACTGAGTTTGAATCAGAAGTTTATATTCTAAGCAAAGAAGAAGGCGGAAGACACACGCCCTTCTTCAAAGGTTACAAACCACAATTTTACATTAGAACCACTGATGTTACAGGTGCAGTTACTTTGCCAGAAGGGACAGAAATGGTTATGCCAGGAGATACAATTAAGTTCGTAGTTGAATTAATTTCTCCAGTTGCTTTAGAAGAAAAACAACGTTTTGCTATTCGAGAAGGAGGCAAAACTGTTGGTGCTGGAGTAGTCACTAAAATTATTAAGTAAGTAATCATCTAATAATAAAGTACATGGCAAAAAAAGAAATTGAAAAAGAGAAATTAAGATTAAGAATTCAAGGTTATGACCATAAGTTAATGGATAGCACTTGCAAGCAGATTATAGAAACTGCTAAAAGGCAAGATGCTGAGATTATAGGGCCAATTCCCTTGCCAACAGAAATTAAAAAATATACTGTTAATCGTTCAACTTTTGTTCATAAAGATGCCAGAGAACAATTTGAACTAAGGGTTCATAAAAGGTTAGTAGATATTCTTAATCCAAATCAAACAATTATTGAATCGCTTTCTAATCTTAATTTACCTTCAGGGGTTGAAATAGAGATTAAAATGGTTTAATATATTAGAACTTATCTTGATAATAATTCTCAAACGCGTTGCTAGAATAAGTTGAAAATTTCAAGGTTTGCTGAAATTTTCAATCTTAGGTAGCAACCCTTCGGGATACTGCAAGTTTTGTTTATAACTGTGTCGATCGTCGGGAATATAGCTAAAGCTATAAATTTCCTCCGCGCTTCTTGTTCTAAACAAAACTTGCAAGTGTCGCGTTAGGAATTATTAACAAGATAGGTTCTCGAACTATTTTGAAAATAATTCGAGACAATCTCGAATTATTTTTTTAGGAAAAACAGCATACGAATAGAAATTTATGGAAAAAACAAAAGGAACAAAAATAAAAATGAGTCAAATTTTTAAGGATGATATTGTTTATCCTGTTTCTGTTATTGAACTAGAAAATAAAAAGGCTGTTGAGAATTTTAAAGAAGGCGATTTTGTTAGTGTTTCTGGAATTACTAAAGGAAAAGGCTGGCAAGGTGTAGTTAAGAGACACGGATTTCATGGAGGTCCTAAAAGTCATGGACAAAAAGATAGACTAAGAGCTCCTGGCTCTATTGGTAGTACTGCTATGCAACGAGTTGTGCTTGGAAGAAAAATGGCAGGTAGAATGGGATCTAAGAAGAAAACGATTAAAAATCTTTTAGTTGTTTCTATAGATAAAGAAGGCGGATTTATTTCAATTTGCGGATCTGTTCCTGGTGGTAATAATAAAAGTAAGGTCATTGTGAGCTAGAAATAAAAAAATGGAAATTATAAAAATTTACAATTCAAAAGGTGAAGAAAAAGGTGAAATGGAATTGCCTAAGTTTTTACAATTAGAATGGAACCCCTTATTGGTTAAACAGGTTGTTGACTCTATTCTTGCTAATAGTAGACAAGTTGTAGCTCATACTAAGGGAAGAGGAGAGGTTTCTGGGGGAGGTAAGAAGCCATGGAAACAAAAAGGTACTGGACGTGCTCGTCATGGATCTATTAGATCTCCATTGTGGAAAGGAGGAGGAGTTACTTTTGGACCTAAGAAAGAAAGAGATTTTTCTAAAAAAATAAACAAAAAAATGCTTAAAAAAGCATTATTAATTGTTTTAGCTAAAAAAGCACAAGATGGAGAAATAAAAATAATAGAAAGTTTTGACTTAGTCGTTCCTAAGACAAAAGCTGTTAGCGAAATGATTAAAAAAATTACATCTGGAAAATCTACATTAGTTTTATTAGAAAAAAATGACAAAAATACTAATTTATCTGTAAGGAATTTGAAGAATGTAAAAAATATGATTGCTGAGAATTTAAGCGCATATGATCTTTTAAGTTTTA
>JAHILT010000035.1 GCA_018896875.1 Patescibacteria group bacterium | reverse complement strand
CTTTTAGATTAACAAGCTCCGTAGCAGAAATTTCGCCAGTGAATGAACCGTCTCCGGTACTTTTACAAGATACGTCTTGCGCCCCAAGCATAGCTTTTTTAATAATCTTTCCTACTTCCTCAATAAAAATAAATGGCGGAGCTATTACGATATTTTTCTGATCGCTTTGTTTTGCTATTTGAATAGCATCGCTTAATGTTTTTGGATTCATTTTCCAATTAAAAATTAAAATTTTATTTAAATATTTTATTTTTTTAGAAAATATTGTAGTCCAAATTTTTTTAACAAATTCTTTACTTACCAGCCCTAGGCGTCTCCTTGTAGAAGGATCCTTTAGTAAATTAATAATCATAGGAGAAATTGATAAAAATATTATCAGTAAAACAATTGGAATAATGTATTTGTCTATGCCTGGAACAATATTACCAAGCCAATAACCACAAACAGGAAGACCTACTCCCCAGAGCACTGCCCCCACAACATTAAAAACAAAAAATTTAGTATAATGCATTTTTCCTACGCCCGCCAAAATTGGCGCAAAAGTTCTTATTCCTGGCATAAATCTAGCCAAAATTATTGCCTTGCCACCATATTTTTCATAAAAAGTTCTTGCTTTTTCTAAATTGTCCTTATGAAAAAGAAATGAATCTTCTTTTTTAAAAATCATAGGTCCAACTTTTTTGCCAAAAGCATAACCGACATTATCGCCCAATACGGCAGCTATAAACACTAAAAATATTAAATAATAAATATTCATAAAGCCTTGAGAGGCTAAAAACCCAGCCGTAAAAAGAAGGCTATCACCAGGTAAAAAAAATCCTAAAAAAAGTCCTGATTCAGCAAAAACTATGCCAAAAACACCAAAATAACCAACGGCTTTAATTAAGGCAATTAAATCAAACATAATTATTATTTTCTTAATATTTTAGTAGTTTCTATTGGGTCAATTGGATTTATTTCTATTCTACTATTCTCCTCAAAACCAGCGGCTATTGTAAGTCTAGTAATAACTTCTATATACCAATGATAATAATCATATTTTTTATTCTTTTTTAAAGGCGTTGTTCTTATGTGAAGATTGTAATCGGGATCTTTTAAGTTTTTTGCCATTTTTTGCAAGCTATGTTTTAAGGCATCTGAAATATAAGCCAAATCTTTTTCTGAAGTTTCTTCAAATGAGACAATATGTTTTTTGGGGAAAATTCTAAATTCAAATGGTTCTTTTGACGCAAACGGAACTATAACAATAGCCCCTTCATTTTCATAAATAATTCTTTGTTTCTCTTTTTTTTCCCAATTCAACAAATAACAATGAAGGCATTTTTTGTTTTTAATGTAATATTTTTTTGCAATATTTATCAAATTAGAAACAAAAGGAGGAATTATCGGCGTAGCGATAATTTGAAAATGCGGATGATATACTGAGGCGCCAGCTTTTTCTCCCCAATTTTGAAAAATGGAAACATATTCTATGCAACAATCTTTTTTAAAACTTAAAATTCTCTCCTTAAGAACTTTTAATACAAAAAATATTTGTTTTGGGGATAATTGTGACAAATTTTTAAAATGGTCTTTAATAATAAGAAGCTCATGGCGTCCAAGGGCATCCAATATTTGATACGGACCTCTTTTTTCTTTTAACGGACAATAATTTTTTAAAGAAAAAGCGGGAAATTTATTTTCTATTATTTGTATTTCTTTGTTTTTCAAAAGAACTTTATTGCCACTTTTTAAAGGATTCTCAAAAGGACATCCTTTTTTAGATATTTTTGGATTTTTATTTACTTTAATTAAAAAATTGGCTCTCTTAATTCTTTTCGGAGCTATACAAACCCATTCGTTAGAAAGTAAATCTTGTCTAAGTTGTGGAAGCATAATATTGATAATTTACAATTTACAATTTTTAATTTACAAACAAAGAATAAGAAAATCCACCCTAACCCTCCTTTAAAAGGAGGGAATAAGAAAGACTAGTGGCTAGTGGCTAATTACTATTCTTTGTTCTATTCCAATAATACCATTCTAAAGCATCTTTAGCGATTGGAACTGCGTTCAAGCTTCCTTCTTTTGCATCTTCAACAAGAATCAATATAGCTATTTCTGGATTTTCTAAAGGCATAAAGCCGACAAAAAGAGCATTTGTTTTGGTATTATTAGACACCTGAGAACTTCCTGTTTTAGCCCCAATTTCCACCGGAATACTGCTTAGTAAATGAGCTGTGCCGTATGATTTACTAACCGTATCTCCCATTCCTATTTTAACTTCTTCTATATATTCAGATAAATTACTAAAATCTATTAAAATTTCTGGATTAGTATCTTTTATTAGAATAGGTTTATAAAATTTTCCTCCATTACTTATGGCGGAAATTTGAGATATAAGTTGAATAGGAGTAACCATTAAGTCTCCTTGCCCAATACTTACGTTGTATGTGTCGCCTATTCTCCAAATATCATTCTTTCTATTTTCTTTTTCTTGTGGGCTCGGTAAAAAACCATATTCTTCTGCGGGCAAATCAATGCCTGTTTTTTTACCAAGTCCAAATTTTTCCCAATATTCTTTTAATTTTTCTATACCTAATCCTTTTATGTCCTCAAATCCTCCACCAATGCTATAAAAATAAATATTGCATGATTTAGCAATCGCTGAATGAAGGTCAACCCATCCGTTAGGTTTCCAATCTAAAAATCTACTAGGATTAGCAGGATTATAAGGATTAGGTATTTCTATAAAACCAGAAGAAAAAATCTGCTTTTCAGGAGTAATAATTTTTTCTTCAAGAGCTGCTAATGCAACCATGGGCTTTATAGTTGATGCCGGAGTATACAATCCAGAAATAGCTCTATTGAATAAAGGCTGGGACGAAGAATTTAAAATTTTATTTTTTTCTGCGTTATTTCCTGATTCAGAAAAAATATTATTATCAAAACTTGGGAAACTAAAAAGTGATAAGACTTCTCCGTTTTGTGGATTTATAGCTATGCCTACCCCAGACTTTCTACCTAAATCGTCCAATGCTTTTTCAAAACGTTCATAAAAATATTTTTGAAATTCGAAATCTATAGTAAGAGCCAAATTTTCACCACTTTCAGGTAGCTGTATGTTTTTTTCGTCAAAAATTTGCCCCTTCGCATCTCTATAAACAATTATTTTTCCATCTACCCCTTTTAAATATTCATCAT
>JAHILT010000034.1 GCA_018896875.1 Patescibacteria group bacterium | reverse complement strand
TAATAACTATTGTTATCACAAGACTTTCAATTTCATTTTCTACTAGGTCTTGCTCTGCGAAATTGATAAGTCCTTGGACTTTAAACTTTTTATCATAATCCATTCTTTTCAAAAAGAATCGCCAATAATTACTTATGGTTCCCCGGAAAAGTTCTTTCTGAAGAAGTAATCCCGTACTTGGATCGGTTCTTATAATAAGATTTTTGATATTTTTTTCTCCATCAATAGTGTTTATTATGAAGTTTGTCGTGAAAAAAATATCTGGCACTGACAGCGATAAATAATTTCCATACTTACCTCGGCAAATATGATTTATCATTAAATTAGAGATTTCTCCCTCAAACTCTATCAATAAATTTTCTCTAAGACTTATACCGACTTCATTATTTGTAACTAGGTTGTGAGAATTGTATAAATTCTCTAGAGCAAATTTAACTGACAAAACAGGGAATCCTCCTTTTAGTAATTTTGTTGCGTGTTCGCCTTTATTGAATCTATCAATTAATTTCAAAGATGTTTTTGTTATAGTCAGAACAGATTTTTCAAGATTATAATCGGCTCCGCGCATTGAAGGAAACTCTTTTATCCCATACTCGTCATCGCCTGCCCGGCCAGGGCTTGCCCGCTCAGGGAGTGTGGGATCAGCTAAGCAATTTGTGCTCAAAAAACTTGCTATACAAAAAATTACAAGGATGATAAGTTTCATAACTCCTCCTTTGCCCGTTCAGGGCTTGTCTGTCTATAGTTTTTCAAAGAACCTTTTATCTTATTTCATATTAAAACGAGGACAAATTATAGTCAATCAACCTAATTTTATTAGTGAATTTTTAATCAAAATTCAGTTTTTTTATTCCCCCTCCTTTAGGAGGGGTTAGGGGAGATTTTCTTTCCTTTCTTCTTACTAATCCCTAGTGGCTAGTACCTAATTTCTAGCGTCTATCTGTTATTTAAGCCCAATACTATTTAAAAATGCTTTTTGAGCAGGGCCTTCAATAATACGTGTATCGCCTGGTTTTAATGTTCTTAATTCAATATTCATAACACGGGTACGTTTTAAATTTTCAACCGTAAGACGAAGAGTGTCAAGCATACGGCGAATTTGATGAGTTTTACCCTCAGTTAAAACAATTAACATTCTGTGTTCGCTCAAAATTCTTACTTTTTTAGCCGTGAGTAATTCTCCCGAGCTTCTGATTCCCGCTTCTAAAATTCTTTTTGCCCTAGACGGAACTTTCTCTCTAACAATTACATCATATTCTTTTTCATGAGCAAAACGAGGATGAAGCACTCTCTCGGTTACTCTTCCGTCATTAGTTAAAAGCATCAATCCTTCTGATTCTTTATCTAATCTTCCTATAGGAAATATACCTGGCAAGTCAGTAGTATCCTTGATAGATTTTTCTCCAGTTCTAGGAGAATGAGTAACAATTCCACGTGGCTTGTAATAAACTATATATACTAATTTTTTAATATGTTTGTCGTCTTTTAAAATTTCAATTTTATCTGTCTCTTGAACCTTATCTCCAAGTACAGCTTTTTTCTTATTAATAAAAACTAACCCATCTTGAATAAGTTTGTCTGCGTCTCTACGAGTCGCTACTCCATTAAGAGCAAGATATCGGTTAATACGAATAGGGTAGTTAATTTTATCGTTCATATATATTAGAGCATGATGTATTTTTGTTTAAAATACAAATTTTTCAATTAGACACCTTTTTTATTTGGTGTTCTAATTAAATTAGAACATTACAAGGAGGTATTATGGAAAAGATTAAGCTTCTATTAATAATTTTTTATGAATATAAAAGTAGCAGAATTGAATTGACTATTGCAGTAAAAACTATAAATGCTCCATTAAAAAAAGTGATAGAAAAGCTTGATAGAGAATCCAAGGAAATATATTGGGGGGATTGTTTTGAAGGCATAAGAATTGAATGGACTGCATATTATAAAAATTTTGTTCTTGACAGAGGAACGATAGATATTTTATAAAGCCCCGATAATTTCATCGGGGCTTTTTACTTTTTTATTAAATTACCACCAAATTACTCTTTCCTTTTTCTTCTTATTAATCCCTAGTGGCTAGTGGCTATCCCCAATCCCTAGTTCCTAATTCCTAAATATCTCTTCCAGCTTTCTAATTTCCTCGCCATATAAAGCCCAGTCGCCAAGACGTTGAGCAGACATAGCTCGGTCAAAATGATGTTTGGCTTGTTTAATTAGGTCTTGACTGACAGGTGATTCAGTCGGAACTACTGTAGGAGAACTCGTAATTTGTCCGCTAAATACTTTTTCTAAGGCCGAATCTAAAGTTTCTTCCATTGCAATACGGTTTTCATAAGCCACAATTACTCTTTTAAGTTCTGGAATTTTTCCACCTTCAGCTCGCAGATAAATAGGCTGAATATAAATAAGTGATTCTTCAATTGGAATTACTAGAAGATTTCCTCTAATTACCTCAGAACCTCTTTGGTCCCAAAGAGAAATTTGTTGAGAAATTTCCGTGTCTTGATTAATACGATTAGTAATTTGTTTAGGTCCAAAGACTAATTTTTGTTTAGGAAAACGGTAAACCATTAATTGTCCATAAAATTCTCCATCGTTACGTGCCACCATCCATGCTGAGAGATTGTCTTTGCCACGAGGCGTAAACGGAATCATCAAAATAAATTCTTCTTGTTTCTCGCCAGGAAGCTTCATAATCATATGTCGCATCATTGGGTCAGCTTGTCCTTTACTAGTAATAATTGGAATTTGCCATTGGTCTTCTTTATTGTAGAAAATCTGCGCTTCGTCCATATGGTATACCGTATAAAGTGTTGTTTGGTAAATAAACAAATCTTCAGGATATCTAATATGAGCTCTTAAATCTTCATCCATTTGTTCAAGTGGCAAAAATGAATCTTTGAAAATCTTGGCATAGGTTTTTATAATTGGATCATTTTCGTCTGCGATATAAAAAGACATTTTTCCGTCATAAGCATCAATCACTACCTTAACAGAATTTCTTATATAGTTGAGACGCTGTCCGGGCATAGAGCTAAATGTGTCTTTCATTTGTTCAGCATATGGATAGCGATTAGATGTTGTATAGGCATCGTAAATCCATTTTAACGTACCTTCTTTTGTAATAACTATATAAGGATCATTATCTAGGCTTAAGAAAGGCAATACTTTTCTGACTCTTTCTTCAATATTGCGATGGTACATTATTCTTGAGTCATTAGTTATGTCTGTAGATAAAAGAATTTTTAATGACTTAAATTTAAGCGCAAACAATGCTTTTCGGAAAATTGATTTAATTTCCACACCTCCTTGTCCTTCATAGTTCTCAAAAACATTTTTTTCACCAGATGGGTAATTAAATTCTTCGGCCTTAGTATTAACTACGACCCAATCATTTGTTAACTCTCCGTAGTATATTTCTGGGCTATTAACTGTAAGTGATTTTATACTAGAAGAAGGCGGTAAGTCTTTTAAAAATAGCACTGGTAATCCTTCTGGAGTTACTTCATTAACAGGACTTAAGGTAAGTCCGAATCCGTGAGTAAAGGTTAAGCGTTCGTTAATAAAGCTACGTTGAGGGAGGCTTGCAGAATTAAGCTCTCTTGGAGAAAGCAAAACTTGACGATAGTCGCCATTCAGATTATAACGGTCGTTATCAATGGAGACAAAGTCGTAATATGTACGGATTTCTTGGAGTTGTCCAAATGTATCAAGTAATGGTTCGCGATCCCAGAGTCGTACATTTTTAATAGTAGAACTATTGTTATTAATGTCAGACATAGT
>JAHILT010000033.1 GCA_018896875.1 Patescibacteria group bacterium | reverse complement strand
TCCTCTTTTAATATTTGAAGGAAGTGCTTTCCATTCATATCCACATTTATTGCATTTCCATTTTAATTTTAAATGCGTATTAATATATTTTTTAGAAAGGCATTTTCCTCCTCTTTTTTTTGCAATTTCTTGCATATTTTCTATTGAATCTTTTTGTTTATTAGCTCTTCTTTTTATAGCACATTTTGGGCACCAAGAATTTTTATTTATAATATTGTCTCCGAAAGCTTCCCATTTATGACCTTTTTTACATTGCCATTTTAATTTCTCTTTGGCATTTATATATTTTTTAGAAAGACATTTTCCTCCTCTTTTTTTTGCAATTTCTTGCATTTCTTTTAATGTATGTGGTAAAACTTTTGCACATTTTGGGCACCAAGATTTTTTATTTTTAATTTGGTCTGCGGTTGCTCTCCATTTATGGCTACATTTATTACATTGCCATTTTAATTTCTCTTTGGCATTTATATATTTTTTAGAAAGACATTTCCCTCCTCTTTTTTTTGCAATTTCTTGCATTTCTTTTAATTTATCAGGAGCATATAGGTCTTGAAAACATTGAGTTATTTTTGGGACATTATTTGGAACTTTTATTCCTAGTTGTTTGCATTTTTCCCAGATATATTTTGGTTGTTCTTCTTGTTTAATTTTGTAAGGAATAATAATTAATTTTATATTATTTTTTTTACATAATTTCCTTTTTTGTTTATCATCTTTTCTTCTTTGTTTTAAATTAAATTTTTTATGGAAAAAAGGATTTTCTTTAAAATGTTGTATTCCTTGATATTCAAAAGCTAAATTTAAAGATTTACAATATCCATCTAATTCCATATGATTTCCTTTTTGATTTATTAACCATTTAGGCCAGATTTTAGGAAATTTTTTTTTAAAAATTGTTTTAAAAATATCTCTACAGATTCTTTCACTAATTCCTTGAGAACATATAGTGCACCAACGATTCATATTTATAACATTATTTGGTCTCGCTTCCCATATATGTTTATTTTTGCATTCCCATTTTAATTTAGTTTTTAAATTAGTATATTTTTTAGAAAGACATTTTCCTCCTTTCTTTTTTGCAAATTCTTTCATATATTTTAAGGTATTTGGTAATATGCCTGCACATTTAGGACACCATTGTCCGTTTTTTATATGGTATGCGGCTGCTTCCCATGTATGGCTACATTTATTACAATGCCATTTTAATTTATCTCTGGCATTTATATATTTTTTAGAAAGGCATTTTCCGTTTTTTTTTTTGCAATTTCTTGCATTTCTTTTAAATTTAATTTAGCGGGATTCAAATTTGATCTATTTAAATTATGACATTTTGGACACCATTCACCACTTTTTATATGAGCTGGAGTGGCCTCCCATTTATGACCTTTTTTACATTGCCATTTTAATTTAACATGTGTATTAATATATTTTTTAGAAAGACATTTACCTTTTTTCTTTTTTGCAATTTCTTGCATATCTTTTATAGTAATTGATTCAGACATAATAATTTTATCTCTTTAAAAGTTTATTAACTTTTCCCTCAGTCAAATAAACATATTAAAACTTTAAAAATAAATTAAAGAAAAAAGAGATATAAAAGTTACCCCAAACATAAAAAACCTTAAATAAACAAAAACCAACCAATTAACCAATGAAAAGACTTTCAAAATCAAGATATATAAACGGATTGCAGTGTCCAAAACTACTTTGGCTAAAAACAAACGCACCTGAAAAAATCAAAGAAGATGATAAAGCTAAACAACATATGTTTGAACAAGGAGCTATAGTAGAAGACTTTGCAAAACAATTATTTCCAAAAGGTATTGACATTCAAACAGAAGATTATAACAAAAACTTAAAACAATCAAAACAACTTCTAAAAAAAAGAAAACCTTTGTTTGAAGCAGCTTTCTTAAAAGACAACTTATACGCAAGAGCAGACATTTTAAACCCAGTCAACAAAGATGAATGGGACATAATAGAAGTAAAAAGCTCTGCCCATGTCAAAGACGTACATTATGACGATGTTTCTTTCCAAAAGCATGTTTATGAAAAAGCTGGCTTAAAGATAAGAAAATGCTTTATTATGCACATTAACAATGAATATGTAAGAAAAGGTAAGATTAACCCTAAAAAACTATTAATATCAGAAGAAATAACTCAAGAAGTTAATGAAGCTATTAAAGGCATTGAAGATAGAATTAAAATAATGTTTGACATTATTAAGCTAAAGAAATGCCCTAAAGCTAATGTTGGACCGCACTGTTCAAAACCTTACGATTGCCCTGTAGACTGTTGGGACAAGCTGTCAGATGCAACTGTGTTTGATTTAAGAGGCGGTGGAAAAAGGCAATACGAACTTTACGATAAAGGCATACTTCTCTTAGAAGACATTCCTGAAGACTACAAGCTTAATACTAACCAACAAATACAACGCAAATGTGCTAAAACTAAAAAACCTTATATTGATAAACCTAAAATTAAAGAATTTCTTAAAACTTTAAAAAAACCATTGTATTATTTGGATTTTGAAACTATTGGTTCAGCAGTACCTATTTTTGATAACACTAGACCTTATCAACATATTCCTTTTCAATATAGTTTGCATGTTGTAAACCATTCTGTAAAACATTATTCTTTTTTAGCTGCTGATAATAAAGATCCAAGATTAGACCTTTTGAAAGAGTTAAAAAAGGTTTTAGGTACTAAAGGTTCAATAGTAGCTTATTGTGCTGGTTTTGAGAAAGGTGTTTTAAAAGAGTTGGCTATAGCTTTTCCTTCATATAAGAAATGGGTTGAAGGTGTTTTAGATAGGATTGTTGATTTAATGGAGCCTTTTTCTAAGTTTTATTATTATCATCCTAAGCAAAAAGGTTCTGCTTCTTTAAAGAAAGTGTTGCCTGCTTTTATTGGCAAGGATTATAGTGCTTTGGATATTAGTGAAGGTATGGATGCTTCTTATAGTTTTATGGAAATTATGTTTGGAGATGTTAGTGATTCTGTTAAAGCTAAGGTTAGGGAAGATTTGCTTAAGTATTGTGCTTTAGATACTGAAGCTATGGTTTGGATTGTTGAGAAGTTGGAGAAGATTGTTTAGTTGTAGAGGCTTTCTTTGTTAAATATTTTTAAGATACCATTCCATTAATTGTTTTGCTGAATTTAATGCTATAAGGATATCTTTTTTATATTTTTCAGGTTTTTTTATATTTTTAAGTTCTGGGATTTTTGGGACTATTATTCTTATGGAGGTTGATTTTCCTGTTTTGTGAATACTCATTTTTCTTTTTAGTTTATTTTTATATTTTTTAGAAAAACTATTTATTTCTTTTTTAGATATTTGTAAATCAACATAGCCCTGCTCTCCTTTATGGTAAATTGAAACTATAGGTGGTAATATTTTTGGGTGAAATATTGCCCATGTATTCCCACTAGCAACTGCTTTTAGTTTATATTCTAATTCTGGGTGAAAATCTCTTGCAAGCTTTTCATAATATCTATAAAATTTATTAGTGTTTTCATCAGTTGGTTGTACATATGCTGTTCTTGCCTTCTCTATACCATTTTGAATAATAATCTGTTTAAATTTCATCCTTTTAGATTTTTCTTGTTTTTTGAACCATACCAAAAGCTCTTCATAAGATATTTTGTAGTTATACTTGCTCATAGGGGCATCTTTTTTAAAATATTTTTTAGGGGAAAGTAAACATGTAATATATTGGTGTTTGTTTTTATGTTCTATAAGATATTTTCCAGTTTTATGATATCTTTCTGCTTGTTTAGGTTGTTCTGGAGAACATATCTTATTTTCAATAAGAATAATTAATCTTTGATTATTAATAATAAATTCTGCTACAATGTCGCATTCATTATATTTCCCTATAAAAGATTTCCATGCTCCAGCAAATTTAAATTTTTTCTTAATGTTTATTTTTTTCAATAGCCAATTTTGAAATTTGGACGAAGAAAAAAGTTCTTCCACAACAAGACTATCTATTTCACTTTCCTCTGTTTTTATATAAGGTTGTTTTTTCATTTTATTTTTTTAATACTTAATTGCAATAAATTAATTAGTTCTTTTACTTGTTTTTTATTTTTAATATCTTTTGGAAATTTTTTAATTTTATCCAAATCTTTAGAATTTTTAAGAAGTATTTCCCAACTTTCAAGACCAAATGCAATTTTAGCTTTTTCAGGATAAATACCTACTAATCCTAATAACTTAGGTCGAGGTAGTTTATAATATTTATATTCTATGCCTCTTTCTTTACTTCTATACCTGATTTGTAGAATCTTTTTATTATCTGAACAAATTTTTTCAAATTCTTTTTTAGCTAAAATTAAAGCGTTATAAATTTCTGAGCCATGTTTTTTTGCTTTTTTATTAAATATTTCATCAGTCAGGGGAATAATTTTAATTCTTGATTTATATTTTGGTTTAGAGGATTCATTTTTGAATTCTTTTTCTGCTTGTTTCAAACTCTTATTTTTTGGAAGTTTTTCTTTAATTATTTTATTGATTTTTTGTCTTTTGATTAAATTTTCTTTTCCAAGGATAGCATAAATTTTAGAAAATTTATCTTTTTTTAATAAATCTTCTAAATAAAATTCTAAAATTGGTTTTTCTAATTTTTTAGGATTAATAAGGCTAGAATATAATACAGCATGGTCTCCTGAAGTTAGTAATATTAAAGGCGTTTTAAGTTTTAAACTATATTCCAAACATTGATTAAGATTATTATTTGTAAATATTTTTCCCCAACTTTTAGTTTCTACAATTAATAACTTATTTTTGTTATGAGATAAGACTATGTCTGTTCTTAGAAATTCAAAGTCCATATCTTTTAGGATGTCATAGCCAAGAGATTGAAAGAATGGCAAAATTAATTTAATTTTAACATTATTTTCTGAACCCCTTTTACCATTAAAAATATCTTCATCAAGTTTTTTAGAAGAGTATATTTTTTTAAAATCATTATATTTTTTCATCACTTAAATATTATTTTAATCATATATAATTGTGTTTATTTAACAACTTACCTCTGCTATTAAACCAACTAATCAATTACAAAGTAAAACAAAGCTAACAAAGAAAGCGGCTATAAAAGAATAATATTAAAGATTTGGATATTAGTGATGGTATGGATGCTTCTTATAGTTTTATGGAAATTATGTTTGGAGATGTTAGTGATAAGACTAAAGCTAAGGTTAGGGAAGATTTGCTTAAGTATTGTGCTTTAGATACAGAAGCTATGGTTTGGATTGTTGAGAAGTTGGAGAAGATTGTTTAGTTGTAGAGGCTTTCTTTAGTTTGTTTAGGTTGTTTTTGCTTGAATAATTGGTTTATTAGCTTAAATATTCTATTATCGGAAGGTTTAAATACTACTTTTTAGTAATTAAAAATAAAATGGTAGATGGAATAAAAAATTTTGCAGGTACCTCGTTACATGAAGTAACTCATGCAACCAGTGGAGAGGAAGATGTATCGAGAGAGTTTGAAGGAGAACTAACAAAGTTTTTAAGGATTATATCAGAGAAAGGTGTCAAAAATGTCTGAGGTTGAATTTATCCATTGTGCAGATTTACATTTAGGAACAAATAGATATAAAAATGAAGAGAGAAAATATGATTTTGTTTTAAGTTTCAAAGATTTAGCAATTTATGCCATTGCTCAAAAAGTAGCTTTTATTCTGGTTTCAGGAGATTTTTTTAATAAAAAACAGATAGACCCAGATGCTTTAGAAGGTGCTATTGAGGTTCTTTCGTTGCTTAAAGATGCAAAGATAGAGGTTATTGCAATAGAGGGGAATCATGATACGTCTATTTACAATGAGGAAAATTCCTGGTTATATTTTCTTTCAAAAAAAGATTACTTAAAATTGCTCCAAACAAAATTTATAAAAGGCCAACCAATTATTTTAAAATGGGATAGTAGGTCCAAAGTAGGTTCTTATATTGACATAGGTGATATAAGAATTTTTGGTGTTGGTTATTTAGGAGCATCGACAAAGAGAAAAATAGAACTTCTTAAACCCTATTTAAAATTGAGCAAGTTTAATATTATGATGTTGCATGCGAGTATTAATTCTATGATATATACTGATTTGGGCGGTATTAAAGAAGAAGAAATTGATATTTTAAAAAATGAAATTAATTATTTGGCTTTAGGCCATATTCATAAAAAATATGAAATTAATAAATGGATATTTAATCCTGGAGCTATGGAAAATTGGCGACTTGATGAGGCTTCTTATAAAAAAGGGTATTTTCATGTAAAGATAGAAGCGAATAAAATCAAGGAGGTTATATTTAAAGAGAGTAAGAGGAGACCGGTCTTAAATTGGGAAATAGATATTACCGGATGTAAGGATAGCAATGATGTTTATAAAAAAGTCTTAAGTTATGCAGAAAAAAATAAACCAGATAGCAGTGTAAAAAAACCTATTATCGTTATAACTTATGTTGGTAAAGTTGATTTCAGTACAATTCAAATAGATAACCAATTTATTAAAAATGAAATTGAAAGAAGGTTTAACCCATTAATATGTGAACTTCGAGATGGGGCTAATATTCTACTCTCAGGCGGTAAAATGATGGTTCTGCCAAGTAAAAATGAGATTGAAAAAGAGGAGATTGGACAATTAATTGATTTACATCCAGAATACAAAAAAAGGAAACGAGTTTTAACTGAACTTATTCTGAAGTTTAAAACTAAAGCGTTGTCCAGTTTGGATGAAGAAGAGTTAATAGATTTAATCCATGGATATGTTGGAGACGGGAAATGAAAATAGTCAAAATTAAACTTGAGAATATTAAGAGCTATGGGCAAGGACCTATTATTGAATTCCATCCTGGAGTAAATTTTATCTCAGGGAAAAATGGGTGCGGCAAGACTACCATCCTAGAAGGAATTGGATATGCTCTTTTTGATTATAACCCTTATTCGAACATTGTAAAGATTATTAGAGAAGGGCATAAAAGAGGAAAAATTACTGTTTGGTTTTCTTTTGATGATGATATCTTATATCGTGTAGAAAGAGATGTGGGTAAAGGCATAACTAATTGGAGGATCTATGAGGAAGGAGATGAAACAGAGATAGTGAGCGGCAAATATGAAACAAAAACTTGGATTGGTGAAAAATTAGGCATGCCTGAAGGGAAAGATATTTCAAAGATTTATAGTGATATCATAGGAGTGACTCAGGGTGAAATTACTACTTATTTTAAAATATCTAGTGAAACCAAAAGAAAAGATCACTTTAATCCAATTTTAGGAATTGAAGATTATAGAGAAGCTTACAAAAAAACTTCTTCATTGCCTAATAGCCTTTTACTAAAAATTGAAAGAATTGACTCTGAGATAAAACAAATAGGGGTTAAAACTGAAAAATACGATGAAAAAAAGGCTGCCTTAGATAAAATAGAAACAGAGTTCAAGAAGATAAAATTAAAGTTTGTGGGGAAGAAAAAAGAATTTGAATTAAAAGATAAAGAACTAAAAAACCTGGAAAAAATTCGTGATAGAATAAACAAATTAGAAACTAAGTTAAAAGTTGCTTTCGAAGCTATTAAAAACAAAAAAGATAAAATTGGAAAATTAAAAAAAGAAGTGACTGATGCTCAGAAAGCTTCTAACCTAGTAAAGAAAAAAACGGAAGGTTATACAAAATACCTTAAAGCAGAAGAGAAGCACACAAAAGAGGAAGGTAAGAAACCTCTTAAAAAAGAATTAGAAAACAAAGAACAAAAATTAAGAATATCAATAAAATCTGCTGAGAGTGGAATACAAACCTCAAAGAGGGAAAATCTCAAAAATGAAAAGAAATTAAAAGAAAAGATAATTCTTGAGAAAAAAAAGGAGTCTGAAATTTCTAAACCTTATAAGCAAAATCTTTCTAAACTCAAACTATTAAATAAAGATTTACATTTGATTAAAGAATTAGAAAAACAAATGGATTTATTAAACACAAAGTATGATGGTATTAAGCAGGTTAATCTTAAAATTAAGGGCCTGAGATTACAAGTCAAGAAAAAAAATTATAGAATTGATTGTCTCAAGGAAGATTTGAAGAAAATTAAAATCCTACCTGAAATTGAAAAGAATATTAAAAAACTAAAATCAGAGATTAAAATTAAGGAAGGGAAGATAAAGGCATTGGATGAAAAAATTGAATCTTATGAACAAAGTATATCTAAAGGAGGCATTTGTCCGATATTAAATAAAACTTGTGAAAGAATAAGTGAAGATATATTAACTAAGAAAATTAGAGATTTGAAAAAACAGATAACTATGCTGTCTCTTGAAATTGGACCAAGAAATAAAGATTTAAATGAATTTGAAAACAAAAGGGATGAACTTATTCGGATTTCTTCTAAAAAGGATTCAATCAAAGAAGAAATGAGTGATATGTTTAAACTTAAAGAAGATATAAAAGATTTGGAAAAACAAATTTCAGTAGGAAATATTAATACCTTAATCAAAAAAATAAAATCTGTGTTTAAAAGATTAAAATTTTCTATAAAAATTAAAGATTTAAAAAATAAAAGTAAAATTCTAGAGGACCTATCGCTTATTTTAGGAGATTTAAAAATAGCAACTAAGGAGTTAAAAAAAGAGATTAATCGGAAAAAAACTATATGTGAGAGAATTAAAACAGAACAAGAAACTAAACTCCAGCATTCAATGGATTATATAAATAAATTAAAAGAAGAATTAGAAGAAGTAAGGTTAGAAAAAGATGAATTAAAAGAAAAAACTTCTCTTATTAATAATGAGAAGAAAAAATTGGGTATAATCAAATTAAAATTAAAGCCTTTAGTTGGTCTTGATAAATCCTTGGATGGTTTAAATAAAATTATTAAATTAAATAAACGTAAATATTTAGACTATATAGCAAACATAAAAGAAGCTAAATCTCTTGAGAAAAGAAAGAAACAGTTGGAAAATACAAACCTTGCATTAAAGAAGGAGAGCAATCAACAGGATTTTATTAATAATCAGCTTTCTATTATTGAACCTAAGTTTAAATTAGAATCTTATTCAAAACTTAAAAGTATTGTTAGTGGCCTACTTAGAGAAAAGACAGAAATACAATCTCTGTTTGAAGAGTTTGGGAGGAACGCTAAAAAATTGAATGAAGAAATTAAGGAAATGGAAAAATATAAGATAAATATTAAAAGGTTTGAAAAGAATAAGAAAGAATTAGAAGAAGTTTATGAGTTATTAAAGTTTATCAGAGATATTCTAAATAGGGTGGGCAAACCTATAGCGCAGAGGTATTTGAATACTTTATCAGCATCTGCAAATCTAATTTATAATACGTTATCTGATGAAAAGGTGGAGTTTACTTGGGAACAGGATTATATGATAAGATTAAGGGACAATAAAGGAGTAAGAGAATTTATTCAGTTATCCGGTGGAGAACAGATGTGTGCAGCCTTGGCAGTTCAGCTGGCACTTGCAAAAGAATTTTCAAATGTTGGCACTGCAATATTTGATGAACCAACAAGCAACTTGGATGATTCTAGATGTGATTTCTTAGCTGAGACTTTAGGGAAAGTAAGGGACGAATATGGGTTTCAACAATTATTCATAATAAGCCATGATGAAACTTTTTGTAGTTTAACGGAACAAGAAATTCACCTTGAAAAAGTTGAGGGTAGGACCAAGCTAGTTTGAGAATGGAAATAAAAGATCTTAAAAAAATAGGCGAAACTAAGAAATGTCCTTATTGTAAAAAATCATTAGAAATAATACCTAAAAGGAAAAAAAAATGTGTATTCTGTGGAGAATTTATTTATGTTAGGACTAGGCCAAGTGATAGAAAAAAAGTTTTAGTTACTGATAAAGGTAAAGAAGAAATTGAAAAGCAATGGGTGATTTATCTTCAAATTCGAGAGGAGAAAGAATTGGCTTTTTTATATCCTAAAGAATATAAAAAGGCTGAAGAAGAATTAAGAAAAAAATGGGGAACTAAACCGACATTTAAAGATATTAAATGGATTATTTTACAGAAACAAGTTCTAAAATATGCTTCTGAAAAGCAATGGGGCCTATATCGTAATTCAAAGTTAGAAATGTATTATATTTTTAAAAATGAAAATAAAAATAAAGAAGCTCTAGAGATTCTCTTTGAAGTATGTTATCTTGATTTAAATGGTGCTGATAATGTTATATTGATTAACAAAAAAATATCTTCTAATAAAGTAATAAAAAAACCAGGAACAGATGAATTTAATTTAAAAGAAGCTTTTTTAGCACCAGCAGTAGTTTTTTGGATACAAGAAATAATGGATGTCTTTAAATTATCAGACTTAGAAGCTAAAAATCTTTTTTTGAAGGTGAATAAGGAAAGAAGCCCCTATCCTTATAATTTTATGCCTTTTTCTTTAGAAGAAGCTTGGAAAAAGTTGAAACAGACGCTAAAACAAGAAGTTGCTAAGAAACAAGAGATGGAAAGGATTGATGTTGAAGAAATAGGGCCAATTATAGAGGCCATAAAAAAGTTTGTTCAAAAAGAAGACATTTCTAATATTTATCAAGTTTTAAATAAATTCTATGAGGGTTATAAGTCAAAAAAGAAAATTATTTCTCATCCAGAAAGAATTAAAATATTATTAAAAGATATGTTATATTCAAAAAACTCACGTATAAGTGGGATAGGAGAATCTTTTATGATGTTTTTAGTTAAGAGAGATCGTGAAAATTTTGGTGTTATTCTTGAAGATTATATTAAATATATAAAGAAAAATTTTGAAAAATTTATTGAATCTCATCTTATAGGTATAATTGGGAAATATGATATTTCTTTAGTAGAGGATTTAATTCCTCTTCTTATTGAAGCTTTAAAGACAGATGAAGAATGGAATTCTAGAAGATTTGCTGCGTTTAATTTAGGAGCTATAGGGACTAAGAAACCTGAGTTAGTGAAAAAAGCAATACCTATTATGGGATATTATGTTAAAAATTCTAAAAATGATTGGTTAAAAGACTCTTGTATTGACAGTTTAGGGATGATTGCTAAAGGAGATAAGAATCTAATAATAGAATATAGGTCTTTAATTGAAAAGATAGCAAAAACAGACAAAAGTCCATACTCTAGAAAAAAAGCCAAAGCAGTATTAGAATTATTATAATATTCATATTCTGAATTTCTTATTTTTATAAAAAAAGATAATAACACTTACTTCTGCCATTAAACCAACTAATCAATTACAAAGAAATCCAAAGCTAAAAAAGAAAGCGGCTATAAAAGAATAATATTAAAGATTTGGATATTAGTGATGGTATGGATGCTTCTTATAGTTTTATGGAGACTATGTTTGGAGATGTTAGTGATTCTGTTAAAGCTAAGGTTAGGGAAGATTTGCTTAAGTATTGTGCTTTAGATACAGAAGCTATGGTTTGGATTGTTGAGAAGTTTGAGAAGGTGTAGAGGCTTTCTTTGTTAGCTTTAGGTTGTTTGTAATTGGATAATTGGTTTGTTAAGCAGAAGCAAGTAAAAAAATATTTAAAGGAGTGGTGTTCTTAGATTTAAAATGAAATTTAATAAAGATGGTAAAAGTCATGAATCTATTAAAGAGTATAAATTATCTGATGGGACTATTATTGGAATTTTTCAAGGTGAAAGAGGAGAAAATCCAGAACTTGATATTTTAATCAAATATAAAGAGAAAGATAAAAGAATTAGAACTCCTAAACACATACATTGGGCTATTGATTTGTTAATTAAAAAAGAACATGAACCAGAATTAACTCTTGAATTTGTTAAATATCTAAGAAGTATGTGGGAAAAAGTTGAACCCTTTAGAACCAAAGAAGAACAAGAAAAATGTGAAATTAAATTAACAACTCCTGAAAAACTTAAAAAATTTGAAGAATTAAACAAATATGGGGAATATAGGGTAATGTTTATTGGACATTTGATTGAATTAATGATGAGAATGGAAAAAACTGGGCTAAATAGGGCTTTTATGTTTAAAGGGGTTTTAGATGCTATTATTGCTGGGAAAGATATTTTTTCTATTGTTGCTCAAGCAAGTCAAGTAAGAAGATAATATAATTTAAAGATAATTCAGAACAAGAATCTCATTAATTAAACCTCGGCCATTGGCATCAGAATTAATTACTCTTCTAGCTTTTACAGTTTTGATATTAAAATTAGAATATAACTTTTTAGTAAATTCCGTATCACTATTAGAAAGCATAATTTTGCATCCTTTTTTATGTAAGTCTTTGTAAACTTCAGCAAGTTTTTCTTGTTCTTTTTCCATAAATTTATCTTTAGTATAAGTTGTAAAACTATTACCTTTCTTTAGAGGATAATAAGGAGGATCAAAATAAATAAAATCTCCTTTTTTTACTAAATTTACAATATTTTCAAAAGGCATTATTTTAAGCTTAACCTTTTTTAATAAACTTGAAACTAATTTTAATTTTTCTTCTTGAACTATATCTGGATTCTTATAACCACCCATGGGAACATTAAATTTACCTTTTGAATTAACCCGATATAATCCATTAAAGCATGTTTTATTTAAATAAATAAATCTGGCAGCTCTTTCTATTTTGTTTAATTCTTGAGGGTTTTGTTCTCGTATTTTTAAATAGAATGATTTTCCAAGTTTAGTATGCTGGTTTTTTAATTCTTTTAATTTTACAATGAGTTTAGAGGTATCATTTTTAATAATTTTATAAGTATTAATTAATTCTTTGTTAATATCTGATAATAAAATCTCTTTTGGATTATAGTTCTGAATTATATGGAAAAAAATAGCTCCGCTTCCAACAAAAGGTTCAAAATATCGATTAATCTCTTTAGGGAAATAAGGATTAAATTGTTCAATTAATTGACCTTTTCCACCAGCCCATTTTACAAATTTAGGAATTTGAGTATTCACCATCTTTTATCATAAGTAGTAATCAATGCTTTAAATATTATATGCTTGGTTGTCAAATGGCAAGTGGTTAAATTAACACTTACCTCTGCTAACAAACCAAGTTGTTGATTACAAACAAAAACAAAGCTAACAAAGAAAGCGGCTATAAAAGGATAATATTAAAGATTTAGATATTAGTGAAGGTATGGATGCTTCTTATAGTTTTATGGAAATTATGTTTGGAGATGTTAGTGATAAGACTAAAGCTAAGGTTAGGGAAGATTTGCTTAAGTATTGTGCTTTAGATACAGAAGCTATGGTTTGGATTGTTGAGAAGTTGGATTCTTTAATTTTTTCTTGAGATTCATTTTTTGTTTTTTTGTTAAATTTTTTGTTTGTGGAAGATAAATAGGTATAATATCTTTATTTTCAAATTGTTTTTTAAATTGTTTATTTCTATTATCTATTTTATCTGGATCTAATTTGAAACATTCAAATAAAACTGCATAGCGCAATTTAGCTTTTGATTTTTTTAATTGTCTTTTTAAAATATTTGATTTAGGCTTTATCATTCCTTTATCTCTTGTAACATTAGTTTCCCAATTAGATCCACACAAGTGCTTAAATTCAATATGTACTAATTCGTGCCCTTTTGTTGGGAATTTAGTAAAAGTTCCTTTTTTATAAATAACTAAGTCTTTATTTTTTACTTCGGAATGTACTTCAATTTTATTCTTTAATTTTAGTTTATTTAATAATTTATGATAAAAATAGCATCTTAGATCTTCTTCTTGAAATAAAAAAGTTGGTTCATTTATTAATTCAGATGTAATCTCATTAAAAATCTTGTTTATTTCCTTTTTTAATTGTTCAATTAAATCTATCATTATAATTTTTTATAAAGATTTTTCTATTTATAACAATTTGCCTCGGCTAATAAACCAAGTTGTTGATAAGAAAGTAAAACAAAGCAACTAAAGAAAGCGGCTATAAACTACTCTTAAAAGTTCCTGGTAAGAATGATTCTGAAGTTGTTGAGTTAATTTCTTTGTTGAAAGATTTGCATAAGTGGAAAGATTTGGCTGTTTTAGATAGTTTTAAGTTGGTTAAGATGATTGAAGAAGATAAGTTTAGTTCTGATGAGATGAAGAAGTTACGCAAGTTTATTGAGAAGAAGAAGGTTGAAAATGTTAGGTTGAGTAAGTTTGATGGTGGTTAGTTATTTTAATTTTCCTTTATAAAAACTTTTGCCTGGACATTTTTTCTTTATTTGTCCATAATCATTAACAAACCATATATTTATGGGTGTTTTTTTAGCTAAAAGATACCATCCATAACTATTTTTTAATTTTGATCTTATTGCCCTTTCAAATGATTCTGGTAAAACTAAAATAAAATGTCTATACCAAATAGTTGGTTTTTGGAGTCTTATTACTAATTGTCCAATTCCCCTTACAAGAGCTACATCTCTATGTTGATCTTTTCTGTTTGCCTTTTTATTTGCTTTTCCTTTTATTTCAAAATAATATTTCCTTTGAATAGATTTTTGTTTATACTTTTTTCCTGCAACAATATCCCATCCTTTCTCATCTCCTTTTAGTTCTTTCTTACTTATAATTTTAAATCCTTTTTTTTCAAGAATTTTTGTAAATCTTTCTTGAATAAATGATTCCGTCCCTACTTTATTTTTATTTTTTATTTTTAGCATTTTTTAAATAAAGAGAACTTAGATATTTAAAATTATCTTTATTTTGAAATTCTTCTTGATTTTTTGTTAATTGGCTTTTCCCTGCTTTAATTTCAACCCAGGTAAAAGCTTTTGAAGTTAAATAAGGTTTTTGAATAAATTTCTCCTTTTTTTATGAAAACCTCGTCGTAAAGAAAATGGCTAAAACATATATAAGTGAAGATGGATACAGAAGATTTAGTAATTCTGGTATAAAAGTATCAAGATGGGTTGCTCAAAAGAAAGTAGGTGGTAAATTGTTGAAAGGATCAGTAGTGCATCATATGAATAGGGATAAATTAGATAATCGTCCTTCAAATCTTTGGGTTTTTAGATCTGCAAAACATCATGATAAAGTTCATAGGATGGATAAGAAAAAGACTGGATTTTGGTATGTAATAAGCCTTATATAAATGAACTCCAGTGCTTTTAGTAGTTTTCCTCGATAAATTTGGCTCTTAGTTTAGCTGACTTATTACTTACGGATTTTGGTAAAGTATTTATAGGTTTGTAGTAAGAGTTTTAGAGGCTGCTATTTATTGATTATTTTTAATTGTCTTTTGATTTTTACTAGTATATTTATCATATAATTCAAATAGAAATTCAACTATTTCTCTGTCAGATTTAAATGGTTTATTTCTGTAGCATTTATTAACTAATCTATCTAACTTTTTATGTGCTTGCAATAAATCTTTTGGCATACTTAATGGATTATATAACTCTGAAAGGGAGGAATTATATCTTTTTCTTATTGTTATTATTGATTTTGCAGCATTTTTTATCTCTTTAATTTGATTATCTGTTATATTTTCAGGCCATGGGAAATTATTATAGACTAAATTATTGGAATATCTATAATCACTTTTCATTCTACCACAAACCTGTTTTACCCAAGCCATATGAATTGTAGACATTAATACGCCAAAATGATATAATGTTGCGTTAGGAATAACACTACAGGTATTGTTAACTATATTCTCTTTTGAAAAGAAAGCCATAGGAATATAATATCGATTTTCTGAAGAAGTAAGCGGAATAAATATATAATCAGATAAAGGTTGTCTAATCTCACCAAACAAATAGGGTGTTTGTGCTAATTCTCTTGTTGTTTTTCGTTTACTTTTTAATCTATATTCTTTGACTTTAAAAACTCTTTCTTTTATGAGCTTTAAGTGATTTAGTTCAGAAGGATTTATATTTTTTAACCACAAACACCATCTTGTTTTATTATGTAAAAATTCTTTTGCACTAATTAATGGTTTGATATATCGTTTTGCACTCGGTTCTTTTTTTAAGAATTTTTCTTTTTCTTCATCATTAAATAAAAAATTACCTCCATCGTTAGGCATATTTCCGAATGAGATTTCAGGCACATTACATATTGGTTTACTTCTATTCAAAATAAAAATATTTTTTTGATCAATTAAGTAAGGATTAATATTTTTAGCTTTAATTTTTACAGGGTCAGATTCAATTGTTGGATATTCATAAATCCATTTTTCTTTAGCATCGTGCATTGAGAAACCAATAATTACAACATGGACATGTGCTTTCCATTTAGCGTCACTAGACCACCTAAATGTTTTATGGGCAAAATTTATTTTGATTCCTTTACTAAATAAATGCTTCCATAAAACTCCGACTTGTTCTCCTTGAGTTATTGAGTTAGTAGAGACTAAACCTACTTTTATTTCACTATCTTTAATATATTCTGCCGTTTTGATATACCAGCAAGAAACATAATCTAATAAACCATAATTCTTTATATCTTTACAGATTAAATCCATATCTTCCTGTTGTTCTTTATTTCTATCTTGTTTAGATATAAACGGTGGGTTACCTAGTATGTAAGTGAGTTCTTCTTTTGGAATAATCTTATTCCAATCTAATTTAAGAGCATTTCCTATAGTTATTTTTGCTGCTTTTTTTAGAGGTAATCTTTTAAAGTAAAATCCAAATTCCTTGGAAAGCTCTCTATTAACTAAGTGGTCAATCAACCATAATCCTACTTGAGCAATTCTTGCAGGGAATTCTAATATTTCAATACCATACATAGAGTCTACATTTAAATCTTTATCAAAAACTACATTTAATACTCTTTGTTCTGCATTACCTTGTAATTTTCTTAATTGTGTATGGATTTTAATTTGGAGTCTTCTTAATTCTCTATATGCAATCATTAAAAAATTTCCGCAACCGCATGCTGTATCTAATAACTTAATTTTACCAATCTTTACAAGCATACCTTCTAAATATCTTTTATTATTTTTATGAGATTTAAATTCATTGTTTAAATCATATAAGAAAAGTGGATTAATTGTTTTAAGAATATTTTTTTCAGATGTGTAATGGCCTCCTAGGTCGTGTCTTTCTTCCTGATTCATTACAGATTGAAATAAAGAACCAAACACTGCTGGAGAAACCAAACTCCAATCGAAATGACAACATTCAAGTAAAATAGATCTTGTTTTGCTATCAAAAGAAGGGAAGGGAATTCTTTCTTCAAATAAATTACCATCAATATATGGGAAACGGTTTAATTCTTCATCTAAATTTTTTTGCCTATTTTCTTCTGATGTATTTAATACTTCAAATAAATTAATAATATTTTGGCCAGTATCACTACCATCTATTTTAGTTTTTCTATTAATAAATTCTCTAAATCTATTTTTTTCAAAAATATCAGTATCATCTGCAAATAAACAGAACATTAACCTGACAAGTAATATTTCTAAGTTATGTCCTATATATCCATTATATTTAAGAGAATCATGAAGTTTCCCCATTAATTGAGCAGCCTTAATATTTACAGGATCTTCATTTTCAAATATAATTCTTTCATGGCCAGAAATAAAATCAAATAGTCCAATATTGTCAATTAAATTAGAAATATCAAATTCTTTTTGTGTTCTCTCCTCTAAATCATATAATCTAATTTTTTTAAAATCTGTAACTATAACATATTTAGGTAATTCTTCTTCATCTAATCCATTGAAATAATCCTTTGCTTGATTATATGCTTTATCAAGATTATGGCCTTTAGATTTATGTTCAACAATTAGTTTTCCTTTCCAGAATAAATCTATAAACCCTTGTCCTCCTTTTATCCTAAGGGCTGGTTTTTCAAATGAAGCAACTCGTTTTCTAGTAATGCCGAAAACATTAAAAAAATCATTCCAAAAAGTTTGCGCTTCAGCCCGCTCCCTAGTTTCATCTTTCCACTCATGAGAAAATTCTACTGCTCTGCTTTTAATTTCATTTATACTCAAAATCATTTAAATATTTAAAGAGAGATACTTATATAAATGTTTTTTTAAATCCTAACATCACTCTAAAAACATCATAATCAAAAACAAAGCAACTAAAGAAAGCCTCCACAAACCAACTAATCAATTACAAACAATACAAAGCAACTAAAGAAAGCCTCTACAAACCAACAACAACAATAAAACTATCAAAACAACAAAAAGAAATACAAGCAGAAGCAACAGCTTATGTTATTTCTAAACATTTTAACTTAGAAACTAAAAGCTTTAACTATCTTGCACTTTATGATGCTGATTATAAGAAAATTATGGAGAATTTTAAAGTGGTTTCTGGGTGTGTTAAGGAGATCTTGAGGGATTTTAAACTAAACTAAGATAAAACAGCTTTTTTCAGATAATTTGACCATATTTTACGATTTTTATGAAAATTTACTTTAAATTTAACATAAATACTTTTAAATAGATAATTATTCTAATTTTAATCATGCATCTAATACAACAAACAATACCTGAGGAATATAAGCAATTTACAGATTTAATATATAATTCTATAGATAAAGGATATGATAATAAAAGAACAAAAAGGATTGAATATTTCTCTAATATAAAATTTATTCAAAATTTAATTGAGGAAATAGTAAAAATAGATAAACAAAAACATTTTCTTATTAGACAGGAGAAGAAATTATTAAAGTATACTCTTAAAATCTTTTTAAAGAAAAGAGATTATATTAAAAAAGAAGAATTTGCGAAGTTAATTGATTATTCTTTTCGTGCTGTTTGTTATAGGTTAGATAAGATCAGGAAAAATTTGATTTTTGAACTTAAAAATTCTAAATTCAAAGTTTCAAATATAGATAATGAATATCGTTTCGCATTGGACAGTATATTTCAACAACTTTTTTCATTAGGAAAAGATTTTAAATCTAAGACTTGGTACTTACAAAAAAATCGTAATCAATTAATTTATAAATCTTTAATTATTTTTAAAAATTTCAATGAATTAGCTTTAAGTATTGCTGAAACAGATTTTGGTTCTATAGAAAGAATTTCTAATACAATTCTAAGTTATGATAATGTTCAGTTCAATGTTACTAATAAACTGATTGCGTAAAAATGACTACTACTACTTTAGACACAAATATCTTTTTATATTCAATTATTTCGGAAACCTGTGCTAAAAAAGTAGAATCTACTTATAAAAAAAGTAATTTTAATATTGTTTTAAGAACAGTTTATTACGAAACAAGACCAAAACTACTTGAACTATCAAGTATCTTTTCAGTATTACTTTCAGAGATATCTAAAACAAGAAACTACTTGAAATTAATTGATTCAAATTTTTACGATGTTTTTAAAAGTAAGTATCCTCAAATATATGCTTCTTTTAGAAATTTTATATTAAAAAATAAAATTGGTATGAAAGAAAGACCATACTTAATTTCGGTTGTTACAAATATTTTAGATGATATTGCCTCTATAATACAAATGATATCTTCTCCTAAAATAATTTATCCTTCTGAGGATAATGAAAAAAATATTTTGGAATCGAGAGAATTTGAGTTTGCTAATAAAAAATTAAGTAAAATTATTTCTAATAAAAATGATCTAGTTCACTTAAGTTTATGTTATTGTTATGTTTCTATAAATCTCAAACATAAAAATCAAATCTTTTTTGTAACATTGGATAAAAAACATTTTCTAAAAAATAAAGAAACAATTGAGAAAGAGATAAAAAATTTAATAATTCAGTCAATGCCAAAACTAGATATAGAGAACATTAAATTAAAAATCATTTAAACCTTACTCAAAGGAAATTACAACTTACCTCAGCTATCAAAACAAGTTGTTAGTAAGAAAGAAAAACAAAGCTAACAAAGAAAGCGGCTACAAACCACAAAACAACAACAACAGAATACAAAACAACAACAACAACAACACAATACATAATATCAATAAAAGAAGAAGTAACAACAATAACAATAACAGAATACATAATATCAATAAAAGTAATAATCAAAACTACTTACTATAAATCATATACTCAACAATCAAAGTAAACAAAGGAAACAAAACACTCAAAACAATCCTAGAATCCAATCCTAAAGAACCTAATAAAAAGAAAACAATAAAACCTAAAGTAACAGCTTGCAAACTTCCAAAAATCCAAAACAAATTCTTATTCATTAATTTATAACAAGTATGGGGGTTATTTAACATTTGCCTAAGCGAACAAAGCTAGTTGTTGATAAGAAAGAAAAGCAAAGCTAACAAAGAAAGCTTCTATAAACCAAACCGAAAATATAACCAAAAACTCGCAAATATGCACTCCATTTGCCATTTGACAAACATACACACAGAGTTTATAAATAAAAAGAAAATAGTTAATTATTAATGGAAACAAAAAACAAGCTCATAGTTTTTCAAGGAAAGAACATAAGAAAAGCATGGCATAATGATGAATGGTGGTTCTCTATTGTGGATATAATAGAAATTCTTACTGAAAGCCCAAGGCCTAGGAAATATTGGGGCGATTTAAAAAATAAACTTAAAGAAGAAGGAAGTGAGTTGTCCGAAAAAATAGGACAACTGAAAATGCTATCTTCTGATGGCAAATATTATGCGACAGATGTTGCAGATACCGAGCAAATATTCAGGATTATCCAGTCTATTCCATCAAAAAAAGCAGAACCATTAAAATTATGGCTGGCAAAGGTAGGATATGAAAGGGTTGAAGAAATTGAAGATCCAGAGTTAGCTTTTGATAGAGCAATGAAAACTTATCTGCAAAAAGGATACTCTAAGGAATGGATTAATCAAAGATTAAAAACTATAGAAATTCGTAAAGAATTGACAGATGAATGGAACAGGGTTGGAATTGACAAACAATCAGATTATGCTATTTTGACTAATGTATTGACAAAAGAATGGTCTGGGAAAACAATTAAAGATTATAAAAAATTAAAAGGTTTGAAAAAAGAAAATTTAAGAGATAATATGACTAATTTAGAATTAGTTCTAAATATGCTTGCAGAAGCTACAACTACTGAATTTTCAAAAAAAGAAGATCCAAAAACCTTTTCACATAGTAAAAATATTGTAAAAAAAGCTGGTAAAGTCGCAGGTAATACTAGAAAAGATATTGAAAAACAAATTGGAGAAAAAGTAGTTACTTCTAAAAATGCTAATGAGATTAAGTTCAAAAATAAAAAAGAAATTGAGATGAAAAAGAAAAATGAAAAAAAGAGCAAAAGGACAAGTAGATTATGATTATAAGAATGATATTTTATTCTTTAAGACTTCTAATAGAGAATATATAAAATCCATAGAATTAGATAATATAATATTGGATATAGATAAAGAGGATTTTATTGTAGGTATACAAATGTTTGAAGCCTCTAAATTTTTAAAAATAGATAAAACAAAATTGAGGCAAATTCCTAATTGGAATTTCACAGCTAAATCTGAACAAGTGAAAGAAAAAGGAAAGAAAATAACAAAAATAGAAATCAGGTTAGATTTCAAGATGAAATATAGAAATAAAATAATTGAGAAAAATCCTATTATTATGCCTCAACCAATAGATGAGATGTTGCCTAATAGAGAAATGGTTTGTTGCACAGCTTAATTCTATAACCATTTGCCATTTGACAAACATCTAAAAAGAATTTATAAATTAAAATTTAATATTATTTTAAGAGGTAATATTAAAATGGGGATGATAAAAGAAATTTTTGGAGACGTGGAAGAGTGTCCTGAGTGTCATTCTAAAAAAATTAAGGCAATAGTAACGCAGATAACGCATTATTTTAAGGATGAAAATCAGTATTGGGAAGATGAAAGTCAACAAATGTTTAATGAACCTGATATTATGTTTCATTGTGAAGAGTGTGGTGAAGTGTTTGAGTTTGCAGAGGTATGAAATGAGTTGTGAAGAATATTGGGAAAATGAAGGGCGGATTTTGTTGAAAGAAGATGAAACTGCTTTTGAATGTATGGGATGCTGGAAAGAAACTTAACACTTGCCTCAGCTAACAAAGCTAGTTGTTAGTAAGAAAGAAAAGCATTGCTTATAATGAAGGCGGCTACAAAACCTGAAAATATAACTAAAAACCCGGAAATATGCACTCCATTTGCCACTTGACAAACATACACACAGAGTTTATAAATAAAAAGAAAATAACTAATTATTGATGGAAATAAAAAACAAGCTCATAGTCTTTCAGGGAAAGAACAT
>JAHILT010000032.1 GCA_018896875.1 Patescibacteria group bacterium | reverse complement strand
TTTGAAACTAATTCTGGTTTGTTTTTGAGAAGAGGAAAAACTGCCACTTTGTATGGAGCTAATTTGTAAGGCAACCTTAGAATTATGCGTTCTGGGTTAGAATCGTCATAAGAACTGCAAAGTACAGCTAGAACAGTTCTGTCTACTCCCCATGTTGGTTCAATAACGTGAGGGATAAACTTTTCGTTTGTTTCTGGGTCTAAATAATTTAAATCTTGCTTGCTTGATTCGGCGTGGTTCTTCAAGTCAAAATCTGTTCTATAGGCAAGTCCGTAAAGCTCTTTTGTTCCGAATGGAAATTCATATTCAAAATCAATAGTTCTCTTAGAATAATGCGCTCGCTCGTCTTCTGATACTTCAAGCTCATGAACTTTATCAATATCAATACCGATTTCTTTCATCCATTCAACCATTTCTTTTTGCCATATATTAAAATATTTATTCCAATCCTCTTTTGGATTAAAGAAATATTCTATTTCCATTTGTTCAAATTCACGAGTACGAAAAATAAAATTACCTGGAGTTATTTCGTTTCTAAAAGCTTTTCCAATTTGTGCGATTCCAAAAGGTAATTTTTTGCGTGTAGTTTGTAAAACATTTTTAAAATCTACAAACATTGCTTGAGCTGTTTCTGGCCTAAAATATACTATATTGGCAGCTTCCTCAGCAGGGCCTAAAAAAGTTTTAAGCATTAGATTGAATTGTTTCGGTGAGGTAAATTCCCCAACTGCACCACACTTTTTACATTTATGCTTTTCTAAAAGCTTGGAATTAGATTCATCCTTTTTTGATTCTTGTGATTCTATTACAAATCCGGGAATTTCTTGGTCTGGCTTAAAACGATCATGGCACTTTTTACACTCTACGAGCGGGTCGCTAAAATTATCTAAATGACCACTAGCCTCCCAGACTTTTGTATTCATAATTAAAGCAGCATCAATCCCTACTACGTCGTCACGAGACTGCACAAAACGTTTCCACCAAAGCTGTTTAATATTATTTTTAAGTTCTACTCCTACGGAACCATAGTCCCAAGAATTAGCTAGTCCACCATAAATTTCGCTTCCAGGAAAAACAAAGCCTCTTCTTTTGCATAAAGAAATAATTTTATTCATTCTTTCTGGATTAATTTTGATATTTTTTGTTGTTTTTGTCATTCTTAAATCTTAATTCTTATACTAATTTTTACTAAATTACCTAGTTTCTAGTGGCTAATTCACTATCCTATGGTTGTACAACTCCTCCTTGTTGTCCAATAGTTAAGTCATCGGGTAATGCTGTGGTGACTGGAGACAATTTTAATCCTATTTCTTCGGAAGTAAAAGCGTCAATAGCTTTCATACTGGTCTCACCAATAAGCTTCATATAATTAGCTATCTGTTCACTAGATGGAATAGCTTTAATTTGAAAAATGGCTTCAGCTGGGCTGTCAATAAATCCTTTGTTAGCTGGCAATTTATCCAAAGCCCAAATAATTTCATTAGTTTCTTCATTTAAAATAGGAATATTACCAAAATTACTTTTCGCTGTCCCTGTAAATTCAACACCTTCCTCTAAGAAAGCTTTAATTTCAATGTTAGCAAAATCTGAAGCAAGACTATTTAGAATCCAATGAATAGTAAAATTAGTTGGCTCTCCAACTCTTGGTGGTAATGCGCCACTATTTAAAATTCCAGATTGTGCATCTCTAAAATAAGCTGTGGTTTCTAACGACAAACTCCCTGATACTTTGGTTTCTAATTTAGACGTATTATAAGTTTTATCAACATCTAAAAATTCTGGAACTGTGGGCGATTCTATTTCAACTCTAATATTTAATGAGTAATCCTTATCTCCTAATCTTCGTGTTGGATATCTATCTTTTGTATCTATGGTGAAACTAACAAAACCAGCACTCCGAGGAGCAATGTAATTAAGCTCTGGAGAATTGCTTGAATTCCATATTAAACTATCGTCAGAACTTCTAAAGATGGACTTGGAATCCAACGAGGTAAGATCAAAAAGCTCTCCTGATAAATAAGCTCTAACTACTGAATTTTTTAATGGGACATTAGTATTGTTTACATAACTAATTACATATCTTAATGTGTCTTCTGTTTTAGCTACGTATTCTTGTTCATTATTCAAAAGAATTGCAATAGAAAGTGGAGAAGGAGAAATAACTAATTCAACATCATTTAAGTTCAGATAATATTCTTTATTGCCTAAGTCAATTTTTAAACTAAATTTAAAAACTACAGGAGAATTATCGGGACCAATAACACTGCCTTTTATAATAAAATCTCCTTCTGACTCACTCCTTAAATCCCCTAAATCCCAAACATTATTTCCTGTGTCAGGTTTATAGTCTGAGCTAATAAAAGTAAAATTAGCAGGATATTCAATGTCTAGTCCTAAGCCATAAAAATCTAATTCTGAAACATTTTTATAATTAATTTTTATTTCAAATTCTTCTCCATTAAAAACTTGCTCTGGTGCATCAAAGGTAATATTTATTCCATTATTTAAAATCTTAATGCTTTTCTTCTCTTCTTTTTCATATTTTGAAGAAGACGAATAATAAGAAACCAATACTCCAATTTCACAATTCTCATTAGAGCCATTCAAAAAAACAACCTTATAATTTTCCGAGATTAAACTTCCTGTTCCTATATCTCCTAAATCCTTGCTTTCCACCTTTTTACCTTCTTCACTACCAATAAAAACTGCTCCTTCTGGAAGAGTAATAATAAGAGACGCATCTTTAAGAACAGAATTTAATTGATTGCTAAACTCCGCTTTTAAATCAAAAGGAACCCCTACCATTATTTCGTCAGGAGCAATTAAACTGATGTTCAAATCTTTATTGTTATCACTAAAAATATAAAAAACACTTATTACTATGGTTAAAAGAAGCGCGATAGTTAAAAGTTTTAAAATACTATTCATATTCATATTTATATTTATTAATAACAATCCTTACAGTAAAAAGCCAAATCTTTAACAGAAAAAATTCGGCGAGCTTTTTAAGTAATTATTCTGATTTTTCTTCTACTTCCTCTGCTCCTTTTTTTAATTCCTCTTCTTGTTCTTTATCTATCTTCAAAAGCAATGCCTGAAATTCACCAACGTGTGTTTTTTCTTCTTTGGCTATATCTAATAAAATCTTTTTCATGTCTTCATTCTCGGTTATAGATGCCATTTGTTCATAAAGACTCACTGCGTCATATTCAGCAATAATTCCGACTCTTAAAATCTCTTTATCTATATCTTCTTTTTTAACTTTTTTTAAATCAATGGGTAATTGTGAAAGCATTTTATTATTATTTATTAATTACAGGGAGACTAACCTCGTTTTTAATTATAACAGATTACTTACATTTTCCATTTGTTATGTGCCCAGGAGAGGACTCGAACCTCCATTGCCTTTCAGCACCACCACCTCAAGGTGGCGTGTTTACCAATTTCACCACCTGGGCAAAGTTTAACTGATGACTCTTATTATAATAGAAAATTTTAAAAAAATCCGCCAGTTTATTAGTTAGCGGAGCTTTGAAAGCAATCTTATTCTGCAGAACCAACTTTCTGACGAGTCTGTTTTTTAGAAAGATTTCTAATGTAATAAATTTTTGAACGTGAAACTTTTTTTGGAGAACTTATAATCTCTATCTTTTGAATTTTAGTAGAATGTAAAGGAAAAACTTTTTCTACTCCCACTCCAGCTAATGTAGTACGGACGGTAAAAGTAGCACCAATTTCTGAACCATGTTTTCTGGCAATAACCATACCAGAGAACTGAGCGATACGCTCTTTATTTCCTTCTTTAACTCTCTCAAAAACCTTCACATTCGCTCCTGATTTAATTTTACTAAATAATTCTTTGTTTATAGGCATAAGTTTATTGTAAATAGTAATTAATATATTAATGTATAAATTGATATTGGTCAAATGATTTTAGACACTAGGAATTAGGAAGTAATTTTAAATTACAAATTTTAAATGATAAATCAAATTCTAAATTCTACCCTGTTAAATACTGCTTCGCAGTAATTTCGATGAAAGCGAAATTATTTAACAGGGTGAAAATTATTAAAAGAAGAAAAAAGGAAATAACAGAGGGGAAAATCCACCCCCACACTCAAGGATGAGTAAGGGGGCATGCCCTAGCCCTCCTTTAAAAGGAGGGAATAAGAAAGATGGGGAAGACTGGATTCCCGCCTCCGCGGGAATGACAGAAGGAGCGGAGATGACAGAAAAAAAGGAAACGATAGAGAGATTGCCGCGGGCAAAGCGCAATGATAGAGAAAAAATCTATGGGCAAAATGTTGCCTTTATAAATCCTGCCTTAATAGCTTCGGCTTCGGTGCAAAAATATTGTTCTCCTCGACTTAAATCAATTTTTACTTGTTTGTAATTATTACATTCTGGTAAAAAATATACCTTTCCAAAATTATCTATAGAAACATTCCCTTTAATAACACATTCTTCGTTTAAGGATTCTGTGTGATCTTGAACCTGCCCTGGAACATCATAATCACACTCGCCCCATAACCCCTTGTTACCCATTATCGCTTTGTCTCTACTATCCAAAAGCAAACCATAATAAAGTTTATCTTGTGAATTAGACATTGGTATCGCATATCCTTCTTTCACCATATATTCATCAACAAGCAAACCATCTTCTAACGGACCGGGGTTAGGTAAAATTACATACCTAAGTAATCTCCCGAACTTATCCTGTCCATTAATATCTTTTCTTAATTCAACCTCTTTCCCCTCAATTAAGTCTTTAAGAGCATTGGTTGATTCTTCATAAAAACACGCTCCTTGTTCTGGGGCGTCTATTCCCAAAAGCCTAACTATGTCCCCATCGGCAAGTTTTATTGTGTCTCCGTCAATTACTTTTTTTACTTCGTACACAAGATTATCACCTTGTTTTAATTTTTCTAAATCAGTCTTTTTTATTATTGTATATCCGCTATATCCAAGCGCGACCAAAATGGTTAAGACAGCTCCAATTGAAATTTTTTTTCCAATGTTTAACATTTTGTTTAGAAATTTAATTTTATATAATTTATATTATAACCTAATTTTAAAATATTAGAGAGGATAAAAAAGATAAGAATAGAAATCTTCCCCCACCTACCTCCCCCTTATAGAAGGGGGAGGATTGAAGAAAAAAGTGAGGGGTAAGAGAAACTAAAGGAGGGGAATAAAAAATCCAAAAGTTAGAACAAAAAATAAAATTACTGTTTCTGAGTTAATTCTTATATTTTATATTTTTGCATTATCATTTTGATTTTTGAGATTTACATTTTACATTTTTAATGGCTAATAACTATTTCTTTGTTTTCTGATAAAATAACTTTAATGGACTATATCCCTAAAAAAAACATACAAAAATCTCTTTGTGATATAAAAAGTAACAAACAACAGACAACAGACAACGAACAACGAAGAAAAGGAGAAAGAAAATCTCCCCTAACCCCTCCTAAAGGAGGGGGGCAGAAAAGACTAAAGGGAGAGAATAAGAAAGGCTGGATTCCGCATCAAGTGCGGAATGACAAGAAAAAAACGGGGATGGCAGAAGAAAAGAAAAACTGTTTGAATAAAGAAAAGAAAATCCACCCTAGCCCTCCTTTAAAAGGAGGGAATAAGAGGAAAAAATATATAAATAAAATAATAAAATATGTTGTTGTTTTCGGATTGTTAATCGGTATAATTGTCGGAACATTTTTTATTATTGGCATTAAAAATACTCTTTCCGAATCTCTTCGGTATACATCCATACATATTCAAATTATAAAAAACGCCCTGAAAGAAACAAAGACTGGGCAACTAAAAGATTCCTTGATGGCCATTAATCAAGAAATTAAAGAATTGGAATCAAAAATCAAAATATATAAAATAACCGAGTTGTTTTCTGTGATTGGACAATTTAATAAATCATTAGAAGAAGTGCCTGGGGCTTTCAAAAATATTGCCATTATTAGCGATAAAATCACACAAGTGGCAAGTGATATAGATTACTTAAAAAACAACGCCATTCAACTCATTTTTAACCAAAAAGGAGGAGAATTAATAGACAGACTAAACAGTATCAAAGACAATCTTTATTCTTTAGAAAAAACGACCGAAGATTTCAGAAAACAAGCTAGAGAGTTAAAAGATTTAAGTCCAAGATTAGTTGAAATATATGATGCTTTTGATAAAAATTATCCTTATATTAATTTAAGCATTTATAAAGGACAAGAAATGATTGAGGCTTTAGTATCTCTCTTGGAAGCACCAGAAGATGTCAAAATATTATTACTATTCCAGAACGCTACAGAGATACGTCCAGCTGGTGGTTTTATCGGAAGCTTCGGGTATATCACCTTGAATAATGGAAGTATAAAAGAAATAAAAATTGAAGATATATATAATTCTGACCGACAATTAGATATTGAAGTGGCTCCGCCAAGAGAACTTAGTACGATTACAGACATATGGGGAGCAAGAGATGCTAATTGGTTTTTTGACTTCCCTGACTCGGCACAAAAAGTATCTTGCTTTTTAGAAAATTCACAACTCTTTAATAAAACAAACGATGAATTTGAAAATGTGATAGCTATTAATCCTCATGTTTTAAGTTTTATATTAAATCTTATTGGACCTATTGAGATTCCTGAATACGATTTAGTTATTGATAGTTCTAATTTCTTGGAGCAACTTCAATACGAAGTAGAAGCTGGACGTGATCATGTTCCTGGACAAAATCCAAAACTAGTTCTTACTATTTTAGCCCCAAAAATTATAGAAAGATTAAAAGATTTAGATGATGACCAAAAGCTGGAACTTATTGAAAATATAAAAAAAGGTATTGAGCAAAAAGATATTATGGCGTTTTCCGAGAATGAAGATATCCAAAAAATATTTTTAGAATTCAAACTAGACGGAACATCATTTTCTATCCCTAAAAATTTCAATGGCGATTATTTAGCTGTGGTTAATAGTAATGTAGCCGGAGGGAAAAGCGATGCTTTTATTAACCAACAAATACAACTCCAAAGCCAAATTCTAAAAGACGGAAATATTGTTAACAAGCTTTCGATTACACGAACTCATAGCGGACAAAACGAAAAAGATTGGTGGTATACAGCAACTAATAAAAATTATTCTAAAATATTAATTCCTAAAATTTCTGAAATAATATCTGTTGATGGAAACGATTCGTCTCCTTATGACTATTTAAATTTAGAGCATAACCCTAGTCTTAAAATTGATGAAGACCTAAAGGCTATTGAAGAAAATTCTTTTTATGTAGAAGATTCTAAAATTTGGAGAGGAGAAGAAAAGGATAAACAATTTGTTGGCACATGGATTAATACTCCAGCAGGAGAAACAAAAACTCTTATTTTAAACTACGAACAAATAGGAAGGATTAAAATAGAAGATGGTAGTAAATTCACCTTTGTTTTTGATAAACAATCCGGAGACTATGGATCTTTAGAATATGAAGTTGCTACTCCTATAGAATATATATGGGAAGAATCGGGAGGTTCTGTGTTTACTTACGGCACACAACAAATAAAATCTAGAGAAGTTATTGAGCTAACTTTAAAAAAGCAGTAATTTCTTTTGGTAGGTCTGCTTCAAATTTAAAACAAGTGCTTTTTTTCCATTTGAATTCTATGGTTTGAGCATGTAAAAATTGTCTTTTTATTTCTGGGAAAGGATTTCGCTTTCTACCGTACATCTTGTCTCCTACGATAGGAAGTCTTATGGAAGCAAGGTGAACTCTAATTTGATGAGTTCTTCCTGTTTTTGGAGAAGCTTTGATTAAGGTTAAATCCTCTCCTTTAATATGAAGATATTTAACAACTTCATATTCTGTTATGGCTTCTTTCATCATTTTGCTTGGTCTAACAGTATGTCTAGTCGTTCCACTTTTTAGTCCAATGGGTTTGTTTATTATTCCTTTTTTATTTTCCGCCTTTCCAAATACTAAGGCTAAATAAGTTTTATTTATAAGATGTTTCTGAAACAATTTCTTAAAATATTCAAAAGCTTCTTGAGTACGTGGGACTAAAATTATTCCAGAAGTTTCTCTGTCTAACCTATGCACAATACCCGGTCTGTTGACGGTGTCTTCTCCAATTTTTTTTAATTCTGGATAATTTTTAACAAGCCAATCAACAAGAGTTTTTTCTTCTTTTTCAACAACTTTATTAAAAACAGCCCTATGAACCAAAAGTCCTGCGGGTTTGTTTATGATTAAAAAATCTTTATGTTTATAAATTAATTCGGGACTGGTCATTTAATCAATATAGCAATAACGTGGGGTTAAGACAAAAGATGCTTGCTTCCCCGCTCAGGGATTACTCGTCCATAAAAAGGATGGAACGTTCTAGTAAAGGAGAATGTCTGTCAAATAAAATCAAATAATTAATCTCTAATCTCTAAATTAGGATATTTTATTCTCAACTTCTTTTTTTCGGCGGAGGTTAGATTATCAATCTAATATATTAAAAAATAATAAAAAGCCCCGTATTTCTACGGGGCATTAATTGTTTAAAGTACAATTAATAAAACTTATTTTTTATATTCCCTCCTTTTTTATTTTTTTTGTCTTTCTCCTATATCTCTAGAAGTTCCTGTTTGTAATCCTTTTGTTTGACTAAGTGTTTAGAATTCTCTTTCTCAAGAACACTATCGATATGTTCGCTAGTTTCGCTAACACCCTCTAGTAAGGTCTTTGAAAGAGGCATATCCTTTATCATTTCTATATAACCTTGATATTCCTCTTCTATAGACTGACACTCTTTATGTAGGGCCTGAGCTCTTTCGTCCAAATTTTTAGTCTGAACTTTTTTCTCTAGCACCATTTGGTTGTCTATAGGCGTTCTCGTAAACATTAATTCGCCAACAACATTCTTAGTAGAGCAACTCGTCATTGCCATACAAAAGAATACTGTTACAAACAACATCATCATAAATCTTATCATAACTCCTCCTGTATTCTATTTTTATGTACTAACGAATAAAATATCACAAATATGTATATTTGTCAAACAAGAGGGTCGGGCAAAATTGCTTAAAAAACAACCCCTTATTCGTATTAGAATGAAGGGGCAAACATGAATAAATTAATTAAGAAACTTTCCTAATTTCACTTATAAAACAAGGGTTAGCTTATTTTTGTTTCGTTATTATTCTGACGCCTTCGTTGTCTTTATAATTTAAATCCACCCCCACACTCAAGGATGAGTAAGGGGGCATGCCCTAGCCCTCCTTTAAAAGGAGGGAATAAGAAAGATGGGAAAGACTGGATTCCCGCCTCCGCGGGAATGACAGAAGGAGCGGAGATGACAGAAAAAAAGGAAACGATAGAGAGATTGCCGCGGTTCGCCTGCTGGCGAACCTCGCAATGACGGAGGGGAAAATCTCCCCTAACCCCTCCTAAAGGAGGGGGATAAAAAATCCAAAAGTTAGAACAAAAAATGAGATTACTGTTTCTGAATTAATTCTTATATTTTATATTTTTGCATTGTCATTTTGATTTTTGATTTTTAAATTTTACACTTCTAATGGCTAGTGGCTAACTACTATCCTTGTTTCGTTATTCTAAAGGTAGAGATATAAGAAACTAATGCCCTGCCGACATCTTTCATACATAAAATACCTAAAGATAGAAGAATTAAGACAATTATTTTTTTTAAGAAAGTAGTGGAAGCAAAAGCATTGAACATATATAGAAATACAATAATTGGATTTTGAGCACTACTTAAAAATGCATTCTCAAAAACTTTTTGGACAAAAACAAATTTCCCCAAAAAATAAAAACCTAGAACTAATAAAATAATTTCCAAAACAAGCAAAGGGATTATCCTTCTAAAGAGCCAAACTATATAAACCTTCCATGCGATTTTGTTTTTAATTAAATTATTGTCCATATTTTTATATATTTTCGTCTGCTATTTTTTTAAATACTCTTTTGGCTCTAAACATTCTCATTTTTAATGTTGGCATTGATATATTCTCTGCTTCTGCTATTTCTTTGTATGACCTATCATCAAAATAAAAAAGCCTCAAAACTCTTCCTAAGTGTGGTGGCATTTTATCAATAGCCTTAGCCACTCCTTCTTGTATATCTTTTTCTAAAGCAATGTCTTTATGTTCAATTAAAGCAGGGTCGTCATATAGAACAGGATCCATGTACTCTATGTTTCCTCTTTCTTTTTTTAATTTTTGATAATGAGTTATAGATGTATTAATCAATATCCTATAAGCCCAACTTTTAAATTCAACGCCTGGTCTTTTTTCGAAATTTTTTGCGTATCTATAAATCTTTACAAAAGTCTCTTGAACAATGTCTTCTGCCTCTTCCATGCTTCTAGTAATTCCCCGAGCAGCTCTTAAAAAAGGAGTTTGATATTTATCAACTAAAAAAGAGAAGTATGCGGGGTCTTCTTGTGATAAAGATAAAATTTCTTGGTCTTTTAAATTATTTTCTTGTTTTTCTTGCATGATATTAATTAAATATACCAATATACGAATGATACAAATAATAACGAATGACTACGAATAAAGATAAGTATACCATTTATTGATTAGTGTTTTTTATTTGTGCGCCCTGCAGGGATCGAACCTGCGGCCTCTTCAATGTCAATGAAACGCTCTACCACTGAGCTAAGGGCGCATGACCTATGATTATGTACTGTGGGTGTGGTAGGAATCGAACCTACGACCTCTGTCTTATCAGGACAGCGTTCTACCACTGAACTACACACCCATAAACTAATTTTGGATTTTTCTCTCTTTTAATTCTGCTATTTTTTCGATATCAAACTTTACAGAAGTTGTATTAACATTGTCATCTCCATTGAGCCCTTCATGCGTTTTTATAGCTAAATAGCTTATTGAATAATAAGCGCACAAAAAAACCAATACAAACATTAAAGTGCTTAAAATATAAAAAGTCAAATTCTGCTTATTTTCAAATTTTTTCTTTATATTTTCTAAATTCATTTTTTGTTATTCGTTATTTATTTTATTTATATTCGCATATAAATAAATATAATACTAATCTACAAATCCGCAGACGGACACGAATGATACAAATTGCCAATCTTCAACTCTTTTATTTGTAGTATTCGTATAACATTTGTAAATTTGTATTATTTTATGTGTATTCACATACTGTTATTACCGAAAAAACACAGTGCCATTAATAATACCTGAAAATCCATCTCCTTTTTTTGTAATATCTATATTATTAAAATTCATAAAATATCTGCTCGTTTCTATGTCTTTTAAAAAACTTACAAAACTATCATAACTGCCAGTTAAAACCATTCTAAAACAAAGACTCCCTGGTTCTTTTTCGTTCGCTAAAGTTTCTACGCCAAAAGTAAATCCAAATTCTAATTTATTCTTTACGGCTAAGTCTTCTATTTCTTTGGAAAAAAGCAATAAATTATCTCGTGAAGGTAATATATTATCTAATAGACTAAAATAAGAACTGGCTTGTTTAAAGTCAGCTTCTAGCTCGGCAGTTGAACTTAATGAGTTGGTTCGCACCGCCAAAGCATTACGCTTTTGAGTTATTTCTAAAACAGAATTTTTTATATCTACCTTTAAAAAAAATAATATACCTGCCAATGCCAAAATACCTAATAAGTAAAAAATATTATGCCTTAATAAATTTTTATAAAAAATATTCATAAGTTATCGCCTTAAGCTTATATGTTAATATCAATATATTATATATAATATATTTTAACATATAAATAAAAAATGACTATTGTTTCTAGTATTAAAGAAAAAGAATATTATAATGCCATAAACGTTGCTTTGAATGGAGATTATCGTAAGATAAAAAATCTTGACTCGCCTACATGGAAAAAAGGATGGTTAAAAATCCAAAAAGATTTTCCAGAGATAGACCCAAAAAAAGAATACGAAAAATTGAAGCCATTGGATATAAAATTGATTTTGAAAGAAGATGCTGAATTTCCTGAAATGCTTAAAAATATTCCATGGCCACCATTCGCGATTTATATAAAAGGAAACCTGCATTCCCTTAAATCAGTATCAATTGTGGGGACGAGAAAAGTTAGTGTTCAGGGAAAAACCATAGCAAAACAAATTGCGAAAGAACTTGCCGAAAATAATCTGCAAATCATAAGCGGGTTAGCCTTAGGTGTGGACGAGGCATCTCATCAAGGAGCGTTAGACGGGAATGGATATACGGTGGCTATTCTCCCTATTGGTTTGGGAGATATTTATCCTCGGCAAAACAGCAATCTTGCTAAAGAAATACTTAAAACTGGCGGAGGATTAATAAGTGAGTTCCCAATTAATTACAGACCATTTACTTGTAGTTTTATTCAAAGAAATAGAATTATTAGTGCTTTAAGTTCAACAACTATAATTATAGAAGCGCCTAAAAAATCGGGGGCTTTAGCTACTGCTCGTTTTGCTCTTGAGCAAGACCGTGAAATATTGGTAGTACCTGGACCAGCTATAAACCCAAATTATTATGGATCTCATAAACTTATTAGAGATGGAGCGCGATTAATAACATGTGCCGAAGATGTTTTAGAAGATATGGGGATTGAAGTTGAGGCTAAAAATCAAAAAAATCTTGAAAAAATGACTGAGGATGAGAAAAAAATACTAGAAATTATTAATCAATTAGGTTGGCCTGCCTCTATTGATAAAATTTCAGAAATTTCTAAAATCCAAATAGAAAAAGTTAATCAAATTATTACTTTCTTAACTATAAAAGGAATATTAAAATAGTGATTAGCCACTAGGGATTAGGTACTAGCCACTAGCGACTAGGGATTAGTAAAAGGAAGAAAAAAAGGGAGGTATTTAAATATGTAAAAATACAAAGATTTAAAATCCACCCCCACACTCAAGGATGAGTAAGGGGGCATGCCCTAGCCCTCCTTTAAAAGGAGGGAATAAGAAGGTTTAATGTTTGGAGGTTCAACCTCCTGAAGATAAGATAAGAATTAATAATTGAGAGGTTGAACCTCGGGGATAAGATGAATAAAAGGGGGACGGATGGAAGGGAATATTTTACAATTTTTAATTTACAATTTACACTTACTACCATGACAACAAAAGCAAAAACTAAAAAACTAATAATTGTTGAAAGTCCTACTAAAGCTAAGACTATTTCTAAGTTTTTTAAAAACCAATATATGGTTGAGTCTTCTTATGGCCATATTCGTGACCTTCCTAAGAATAATAAAAAAGCTATTGATATTGATAAAGAATTTACTCCTCATTACGAAATTTCTAAAGGAAAGGAAAAAGTTGTTGCCAAAATAAAAGAGCTTTCAAAAAAAGCAGAAGAGGTACTACTCGCGATGGACCCCGACCGAGAAGGTGAAGCTATCGCTTGGCATATTAAAGAAGCTTGTGGTTTAAAAAATCCCAAACGTATTGTTTTTCATGAAATTACTGAAAACGCAGTTAAAGAAGCATTAAAAAACACTCAGACTATTAATCAAGATTTACGAAAGGCTCAAGAGGCTCGCCGCGTTTTAGATCGACTTGTTGGCTACGACTTAAGCGGTCTTATCTGGAAAAAAGTTCGTTATGGTCTTTCAGCTGGACGAGTTCAATCTCCTGCTCTTCGTATAATAATGGAAAGAGAGCGTGATATTAGGGCTTTTGTACCAAAAAAATATTGGGTATTAACAGGAAGTTTTACAACAGAAAAAAAGGACAATATTACTTTAGCTTGCGATAAAGAAATAGATAACGAAAAAGAAGCTAATCGTATTTTAAAAGCTGGACGCGATAACTCGTGGAGTATATTGAAGGTCAAACAAAGCGAAACAAATCGTTTCCCTCGTGCACCATTTACGACTTCTACTCTTCAACAAACAGCAAGTTCCAGGCTCGGATATTCCCCTTCTCGTACAATGTCTATTGCTCAAAAACTTTATGAACAAGGACTTATTACATATATGAGAACTGATAGTGTAACAATTAGTAAGGAAGCTATGCCTTTAATTCACAAAGAGATAGAAAAAGTTTATGGTATAGAATACTTAAGGCCACGTTTGTACAAAACCAAAAGTAAAAGTGCTCAGGAAGCACATGAAGCAATTAGACCAACGAATGTTAGCCAAAAAATGGCTGGGACAACTGACCCCACACACAAAGATGTGTATGGGGCAAGCGATCAAGAAAAGTTATATAAACTTATTTGGGAGAGAGCGGTTTCTTCTCAAATGGCTGACGCTAAAATACTTAAAATAAAAGTATCTGCTAATATAAATAAAGAAGAAGATATTCCTGATTTTTCTGTTATAGGAAGTTCTACTCTTTTTTTGGGATGGTTAGTAGCGGACAAAGATGCCCAAGGAGAAGAAGTGCAAATACCAAAATTATCTGAAGGTGAAGTGTTAAAATTATTAAATGTTGATAGCGAATGCAAACAAACAGAACCACCTGGTCGCTATACGGAAGCTAGACTAGTAAAAGAGTTAGAGAAACGTGAGATTGGAAGACCAAGTACTTACGCCTCTATTATTAAAACTATTATTGATCGTGGATATGTAGTGAAAGAAGGAAAGGCTCTTCATCCTACTGACACTGGCGATGTAGTTAGTACCTTCCTTGAAAACAATTTTGCAAAATACATCAATGATTCCTTTACTGCAGATATGGAAAATAAACTGGACGAAATAGCCGAAGGGAAAAGAGAGTATAAGGAAATGTTAAAAGATTTTTATGGACCGTTTACTAAAGAAATTAAATCAAAAGAAAAAATGGAAAAAATAACTAATTTAGGAGAAGCTGATAAAAAATTTAAATGCCCTACTTGCAAAGGGCCGATGGTTATTAAATTATCTAAAACTGGAAAATTTTTAAGCTGTGCTAAATTTCCAGATTGTACTGGCGCAAGAAAATCAGACGGATCCATAATGGAAGGACCGAAAAAAACTGGGGAATCATGCCCAGATTGTGATAATGGAGAGCTCGTAGAACGCGAAGGACGTTTTGGTAAATTTATCCATTGTAATAATTATCCTAAATGTAAATTCATTAAAAAAAGCCCTGAAGAAGAAGCTAAAGCAAAAACAGGAGTGAAGTGTATAGAGTGTAAAGAAGGAGAGATTACAGAACGTAGAGGAAGGTTTGGTCCATTCTTTTCTTGTTCTAACTATCCTAAATGTAAATTTATAATGAAGTCTCGTCCAACTGGAAAAGTTTGTCATGGTTGTGGTGCATTAATGATGGAAGGAACTAAAACCATACCAGAAAGATGTTCGAATAAACTTTGTTTGAATCACAATCCTCATAAACAGTAGATTAGAAATTAGCCATTAGCCATTAGCCACTAGTAACTAATAAAAACTATAATCAAATTTAAATAAATCCACCGCCACTAATTCACTAATCACTAGTGGCTAACTCACTATTTATGTCCAAGGCTCCTAAGATAGAAAATTTAATATTGAAAAATGAAAGAATAAAAAAAGCTTATAATTTAGCGACGAGAATACATCAAGGACAAAAAAGAAAAAATGGAGAGCCCTACTTTAATCATGTTCTAGCTACTGCCGAAACTGTAGCAGAATGGGAGCTTGATGAAACAAGTATTATTGCCGCTTTATTACACGACTCTGTAGAAGATACAAATTATTCTTTAGAAGAAATAAAAAAAGAATTCGGAGAAGAAGTTTCTTTTTTAGTTGATGGAGTTACTAAACTTGGAAAAATAAAATATAGAGGAATAGAGCGACAAGTTGAAAACTTGCTTAAAATGATGCTAGCGCTTAGTCAAGACTTGCGTGTAATTATTATTAAATTGGCAGATAGATTTCATAATATGAAAACATTATCTGCCCTACCTCCACAAAAACAAAAAAGAATCGCCTTGGAAACTTCAGAAATATATGCATCTTTAGCTTATAGGTTAGGAATGCAATGGATAAGCGGAGAATTAGAAGATTTAGCTTTCCCTTATATCTACCCAAAAGAATATCGTTGGCTTATAGACAATATTAAAGAAAAATATGAAGAACGAACTTCTTATACCGAAAAAACAAAACCAATCATAGAAGAAAAATTGGAAAATGCTAAGATTGAAGTTTTAAAAATAGATTCTAGAGCCAAAAGATATTCAAGTTTGTATAAAAAACTCTTGCGTTATGATATGGACATTGAAAAAATACATGATCTTATAGCGCTAAGAATAATAGTTAAAAACATAGAAGATTGTTATGCGGTATTAGGCGTGATACATAATAATTGGCCACCTCTTCCTAATAGAATTAAAGATTATATCGCTCTTCCAAAACCAAATGGATATCGTGGCTTACACACCACAGTATTTTTTATAGAAAATAAAATAACCGAAATTCAAATTAAAACTCAAGGAATGCACGAAGAAGCGGAGACTGGGATAGCTGCTCATTGGGCTTATGAATTATCCAAAGATACAAAAAAATATATGGACAAACAGCCTAGTTTCGCAAATAAACGCGAATTACAATGGATAAACCAACTTAAAAATTGGCAAAATGAATTTTCTAATCCAGAAGAATTTTTGGAGTCTTTAAAAATAGATTTTTTTAAAGATAGAATATTCGTTATTACCCCCAAAGGCAGAGTTATTGACCTCCCCGCTGACTCAACTCCTGTAGATTTTGCTTATCAAATACATACAGATATAGGTAATAGTTGTTCAGGAGCTAAAGTAAATGGAAAAATAGTCTCATTAAACTACGTTCTTAACTCTGGTGATTTAGTAGAAATACACACGCAAAAAAATAAAAAAGCTTCAGAATCTTGGTTAGATTTTGTAAAAAGCACCAATGCTAGAAGTAATATTAGGAGCTCTCTAAAAGAAAGTGGCAAAAAATTAATCTCCAAAGAAATTAATGGAAGCGAAGTAAAAATTATAGCCGAAGACAATATTGGAGTACTTAAAGAAATTACAAAAATTTTCTCTAGAAATCGCGTTAATATCAGCTCTATAAACACCTTCACTAATGCTAAGTTCCCAGTTATAAAATTTAAATGCGATGTTACAGATAGAAGAAAGATAGAAAAACTTATTTTAAAACTAAAAGTAATCCCATCAATAAAAGAGATTAATTATCATATGTTCTAGACAACGAAATCTTCGTCACTGTACCTTATTACCATTGGCGAATCGTTTGGATCAGAATCTATTATTCTTTCTTCAAGTAACTTTTCTTCATTAAGCAAATTAGTATTTTGTACTGGGTTTTCTAATTTTTCAATTTCAGATTCAGAGGAATTAACTCTTTCTTCTGATTGATTATTTTGTTGATTTTCTCGTTGTAAAATTCCATTTTCTCCTTTCTGCGCTATTTTTTCAATAATAGATTGAAGCTCTTCTCTGGAATAAAAATTTATCATTAACTTGCCCCCATCTCCATCGGCTTGTACTTTAACTTTTGTTCCTAGCGCTTCCATAAGTTGTTCCTCTAAAAAAATAATTTCTGGGTCAATTTTAATTTTTTCTGTTGATTGTGATTGCTCTCCTTCTGCAGTATTTAATCGCTCTTTTTTATTTCTAATAATGCTTCTTAGTTCTCTAACACTTAAATTATTAGCAATTAAATTATTGAAAACTGACTGTTGCTCTTTGATATCATGAACCATCAAAAGAATTCTGGCTTGGCTCTCATTAATTTTCCCACCAGACAACGCCTCTTGAGCAAAAGTAGGCAAATTTAAAAGACGCATGCTATTAGCTACTGATTCTCTACTTTTCCCTACTCTTATAGCAATTTCTCTTTGTGTAAGCCCGAATTGTTCTTGTAGTTTTACATAAGCCCTTGCTGTTTCTAAGGGATTTAAATTCTCTCTTTGAATATTTTCAATGATTGCTAATTCTAGTCTTTCTCTTTCAGAAGGCGCTGTTTTAATAATAGCTGGCACTCTTTCTAGTCCAGCTATTTTTGAAGCCATCAACCTTCTTTCTCCAGAAATAAGCTGATATTCAACATCTGCTCCGTCTGGGGATATTTTTTCTATTTTAGTAACTATTAAAGGATGCAAAACTCCATATTCTCTAATAGAGCTAGCTAACTCATTAAGCGCTTCTGGATCAAAATTTTTCCTAGGTTGATAAGGATTAGGTTTAATCTTTTCAACTTCTATATGAAAAATTGGTTCGGAATTATTTTCTTGATTGAATTGCATAATAATATTTATTATAATAGAAAACGACTTCAAAGACTAATTTAAAAAAGCCTAGGTGGTGGAATGGCATACACGAAGGTCTCAAAAACCTTTGGGCGCAAGCTCTTGTGGGTTCGAGTCCCACCCTAGGCACACTAATAAAAAAGCGGGCTCACATTGTGAGCCCGCAGAAATTACTTCTTTTGTTTGTCTATCAGTCCTCCTGAAAGACAAGTTGTGATATTTTCTAATGCCTGTCTTTCTGTGTAGATAAGCTTGTCCTTTTCTATACAAGCATAGGCTCCTATAGGATGAACAAACATAGGTAATACTACTCCACAAAGAACTTTGCCTATCTTTTTGTCATGCCATTCATTAGAAACCCATCCTTTAAGCCAAATACCGCTATTAAGCGTAAGCTCAAAAGTTACTTCAGGTAGTCCATCTTTTTTAATTCTTTCAATATGATTGAATGAATCAAGCAAAAAACCAACTAACGGTAATTTACTTAAAATACCTGTGATGATTTTCTTTAAAACAACAGTCTCAAGAGCAATGCCAATTGAATAAGAAATTGCTAAAAGCACAATAATCTTAAACATTAGATTCGCCCATTGAGCCGAAAAAGGATTGTATCCTATAGATAAAAACAAACCCCATATCCAATGTATAAGACAAAATGCTATTACAATGATAAGTGTTAGCAAAATACCATTTTTAAAGAGCGAAAACTGACTCCCTACTAGAGTTTTTAGGCTCATGCGTCCTCCTCTTCTCAAATTTTATCTTTTAAGAGACAAGACCAATTTTACTATATAAACGCTCAAAAAGGCAACTCCTATGCCAGAAATTATATCTATTGGCCAATGGACTCCTATAAATACTCTTGCTACGCCCATCAATAACAAAACGACTGAAAAAAATACAAACCAACGCTTGTATCCCAAAAAATAAAGCGCAAAAACTAAGGCAAAGTAAAAAGCCATATGACCAGAAGGAAAAGCTGACTCAACTGCCTGATTCATAAGGGGCTGAAATTCAAGCGCTACAAAAGGTCTTGGTTTATCATAAAAAAACTTTATAGTTTTAGTAAAAATTCCTAAAGATAATAATGCTGATAATAATATAAATGCTGAATTATAAATACGAGTTTTTAATTCTTTGCTTGTCCCATACTCATCTTTGAGTGGGGGGTTAGAAAAAATTAAAAACAAAACCACTATGATTAATAAATAACCAACATAATCAGCAAAAAATATTGCTGTTAAATCAAGAAGTCGGCTTTTGCCGACTAATTGGTGAATAAGATCAAATATTTTTATGTCTAATGAAAACATTATCTTCTAACAAACGGTAATAAGGCTAAAAAGCGAGCTCTTTTTATAGCCTGTGCTAAAATTCTCTGATGCTTGGCGCAAGTATTAGAATAACGAGGATCAATAATTTTACCCTGACTAGAAACAAATTTCTTTAGAATCTCAATGTCTTTATGATCTATATTTTTTAAGTTTTGTGAGCAAAAATAACACTGTAACATATTAGTATACTTAATTTAATTAGAATGGTAAATCGTCTTCTTCGTTGTCTTCGTTGTCTTCGTTGTCTTCTTTATCTATTTCTACTACAGGAACCTCTTTGTTGCTTTCAGATTCTTCTCTTCTTTCACTTGTTGATTCTTGTCCTCCACTATTACTTCCTCTTGCTTTAGCTCCCATTTGAAAATTCTCTATAATGATTTCTGTAATATATCCTTTGCCACCTTCTTTTTTATCCCAAGAACGATATTCAATTCGTCCATCTACATAAACTTCCTGTCCTTTCTTTAGCCACTGACTAATAATATCAGAACGTTTTCCAAAGGCTATGCAATTATGAAACTGTGTTGTTTCTTTTTTCTCGCCTTCTTTAGTCTTGTAAACATGATTTGTAGCAAGTCCAAATTTAGACACAGACATCCCGGATGGCAAGGCCTTTGTTTCAGGGTCATTAGTAACTCTTCCTATTAATTGTGCTTTATTTAAATTCATCCCACACATAACAAAGACTGGAAAGCGTTTTTTTAAAATTTATCATCTAGTCTTTGTTATGTATGGGACAAGTCCCTACATAGAAAGACTGGAAATAAAGCTTTCTCTGACTTTGTTGTTTTTATTATTTTAATTTATTATACGACTTATTAATTTCATTTTCAAACTATCGCCCCACCCAAAATCGTCTTTGTTATGTGTGGGATTCATATTATTCTAATATTTCTTTTAATTTTTCTTCTAATGCCTCATTGGTAAGCGCTGATCTTGACGCATCTGGTTCCTTAACAACTTTTTTCTCCTCGTCTTTTTTTTGTAAAACCTTAGTAATAGGAACAGTGATTATTAAGTATCTTAACACTTCTTCTTTGAATTTTAAACTATCAGAAAAACTTTTTATACTTGCTGGATCTGCTTCAAAATTTATATAACCAAAATACGCAGACAAATATTTTTTAATCGGATAAGCTAATTTAATCGAATTAATTGAAGATTTATTCTTTATAAGAACTTCGTGTTGATTTAATAAATCAACAATAATCTTTTCAGAAGACGGATCTTTAAGCAAAAAAGATATTTCATAAACTTTTTTTGCTTCCAAATTATTGTTTGTATCTTTTAACATTAGTTTTTATAGTAATTTAGCAAATAAAATAAGAATTAGCAAATTTATTATTCTTCATCTTCACATTCTTCTCTTGCTTTCAATCCTGTTCCAACAGGAATAAGTCTTCCTATAATAACATTCTCTTTAAGTCCATGTAATTTGTCTACTTTTCCTTCGCATGCAGCGTTAATCAATACACGAGCAGTTTCTTGAAAAGAAGCAGCCGAAAGAAAACTTTTAGTAGAAAGAGCTACTTTGGTTATACCCATTAATTTTTGTATAGCTTTTGCTGGAGTTTTGTTAGATGCCTTTAATTCTCTATTAATCTCTAAGAAAAAGGATTTTTCTATAATATCACCAGGAACAAAATCAGAATCGCCAGACTCTTTAATCTGAACACGAGCAAACATTTGTCTAACTACAACTTCAATATGCTTATTGTTAATAGGGGCTCCTTCGCTAAAATAGATTTTCTGAATTTCATTAACAATATATTTCTCTACCACATCGCTTCCTTTGAACTCAAATAATTCTTTTAAGTCAAGATTTCCTTTACAAAGCTGATCTCCTTTTTTAATAAGATCTTTAACTCCTATAAGCAAAACTGAAGTTTTAGGAATTTGATATTCAAGAACACCTTTCTTTTTCTCAGAAGATTTTATTTTAATTATTTTAACTAATCCTTGTTGTTCTATTCCTTCTACAATTCCATCTTCAGTAGCAATATAAGATTTACCCTTAGGAGAACGACATTCAAAAACCTCTTCTACTCTTGGTAAACCATGGGTAATATCCGCTCCAGCAACACCACCAGTATGGAATGTTCTCATTGTAAGCTGAGTACCGGGTTCACCGATAGACTGCGCTGCAACAACACCAACAGCCAATCCTTTTTCAGCTGGCTTGTTATGTCCTAAATCATGTCCATAGCACTTAGAACAAAGACCATATAGTGTTTTACAAGTAATAGCAGATCTAACCTTAACTGATTTTATAGAAGATTTTTCAATAAGTTCATTTTTTTCTTCATCAATAATATCTCCTTTTTTAATAATAACTTTTCCATTGATTTTAACATCTTCTAGAACAGTTCTGGAAAAAAGTTGATCGCCATAGCCAAAAACTTGACCAACTTCAGACCCATCTTCTCGATTAATAACAATCCCTTCTTTAGTTTTACAGTCATCTTCTTTAATAACTAGGTCTTGGCAAACATCCACCAAACGACGTGTCAAATAACCAGCCGAAGCTGTTTTTAATGCTGTATCAGTAGCACCCTTTCTGGCTCCATGAGTAGAAATAAAGTATTCCAAAACACTAAGACCTTCTTTTAATGAAGATTTTATAGGTAATTCAATAGGCTCATTTTTTGGATTTTGAACTAAACCTTTCATTCCCATCATTTGTACTGGCTGAGACCAACTACCTCTAGCGCCAGAATCAATAATAGAAAAAATAGAATTTTCTTCTGTCATTCCCATTGGCACTAATTCAGAAATCTTGTCTTTTACGTCAATCCAAATTTTGATAACTTTTACTTTTCTCTCACTATTAGTTAAAAGACCGTCTTCGTATTGCTGTCGTATTTTCATAACATCTTCGTCTGCTTTTTTAATAATCTCGTCTTTTTCTTTCGGTGATATTAAGTCGCTACTAGCCCAAGTTATACCAGAGCGAGAAGCATATTCAAAACCAATTTTTTTGATGGCATCTAAATAATCAGCTGCTTTTTCTGTTCCATAATCCTTAACTATCTTGAAAATAATCTTAGGGAAAAGTTTTTTGCTTACAGTTTCATTAATAAAATCAAAATCTTCTGGAAGAGCTTCGTTAAATATAACTCTACCAACAGAAGTTTCTAATTTCCCTATTTTAACTAAAGCATTTATAGCCACATATTCCATTTCATAAGCAATCAAAGCTTCCTGTTCATTAGCAAAACTCTTACCAGTTCCCTTCGTATTCTTTATAATTTTTGTTAAGTAATAGCAACCTAAAACTATGTCTTGACTAGGAAGAGTTATTGGTTGTCCTGTAGCTGGCTTTAAAAGATTATGACTTGAAAGCATTATTTCGCTTACCTCTTTTTGGGATTCGCTAGAAAGAGGCAAATGAACAGCCATCTGGTCACCATCAAAATCAGCATTAAAAGCCGCGCAAACTAAAGGAGAAATACGTATAACTAAGCCTTCCGTAAGCAATGGTTTAAAAGCTTGTACTCCCAAACGATGTAGAGTTGGCGCACGATTAAGCAAAACCTTTCTATCTGCAATAACCTCTTCTAAGATAGCCCAAACTTCTGGAGGGGCTTGTTCAATTAATCTATTAGCATTTCTAATATTATGCGCTAATTCTCTTTCTAATATTTTACTAATTACAAATGGCTTAAATAATTCTAATGCCATTTTCTTAGGCAGGCCACACTCAGAAATTTTAAGATCTGGACCAACCGCAATAACAGAACGAGCCGAATAATCAACTCTTTTTCCAAGTAAATTCTGTCTAAATCTTCCTTGTTTTCCTTTCAACATATCTGCTAATGATCTTAGCGGTCTTCTTTGACTAGACATTTGTTGAGTGCCAAAACGAGCAGAATTATCTACTAAAGAATCAACTGATTCTTGAAGCATTCTTTTTTCATTAAGAATAATAACATCAGGAGCCTTAAGTTCTAAAAGTTTTTTAAGACGATTGTTTCTGTTTATTACTCTTCTATAAAGATCATTTAAGTCTGACGTAGCATAACGTCCACCGTCTAAAGCTACCATTGGTCGAAGATCAGGAGGTAAAATAGGAAGAACTGTTAAAATCATCCATTCTGGTCTAATGTTATTCTTTAACATTGCGCTAGCTATCTTTAGTCTATTTAAAACTCTCTTCTCGTTCAAAGAATTAATTTTGCAACCTTTGTCTGTTAATTCTTTTTTAATATTAGCGACAACTTTTCCTAAATCAACTTCTTCTAATATTTTTCTAATAGATTCTGCTCCAGTGCCAGCTTCAAAAACATCACCAAAACGTTTAGCTAGCGCATAATATTCTGCTTCACTGACAACAGCCCCTACTTTAAGATTATTTAATTCACTTTTTGTTTCTAAAAAGCCTGCTTTAAGTTGAACTTCATCAACCTCATCTTTTGAAGCAGTTTTCTTACGAGATTTAAATTCTGTCGCTAAGTCTTTTAAAACACGTTTTTTAGCTTCTTCATCTACAGAAATAACAATATAAGAAGCGTAGTAAACAACTTTCGTAATTTTTGGCAAAGGAACATCTAATAATAAACTTATTTTAGATGGGGCACTTTTTAAAAACCAAATATGGACAACAGGAGTAGCTAATTTAATATGACCCATTCTTTCTCTTCTAACCACAGAACGTGTTACTTCAACTCCACACTTATCGCAAACTATTCCTTTATAACGAATACGTCTGTATTTTCCACAATAACATTCCCAATCTTTTGTAGGTCCAAAAATCTTTTCAGAAAAAAGACCATCTTTTTCTGGGCGTTGAGTTCTATAATTAATAGTTTCTGGTTTTAATACTTCCCCATAAGACCATCTCAAAATGTCTTCTGGTGAAGCAATCTTTAATTTTATAGCTTCTAGATTATTCATCCCACACATAACAAAGACCCAAAAGCAAAGCTTTTGTGATCAATATTGTTAAATTATTTTTTTGCGACTTATTCATTAATTTTATAACATTTAAATATTTATATATTATCAGTCTTTGTTATGTGTGGGATTCATATATTTTAATCATTTTCATTATTAATAAGCTCAACATTTAATCCTAGCGATTTTAATTCACTTAATAAAACCTTAAATGAAGCTGGAATATTTGGACTCTTAATTTTTTCTCCTTTTATAATTGACTCATAAGCAGAAGCTCTTCCTAAAACATCGTCGGATTTAATGGTCAATATTTCTTGCAAGGTATTAGCAGCACCATATCCTTCTAATGCCCAGACTTCCATCTCTCCAAATCTTTGTCCTCCGAATTGAGCCTTTCCTCCTAATGGTTGTTGGGTAATTAAAGAGTAAGGACCTATAGAACGCATGTGAATCTTATCTTCAACCAAATGGTTAAGTTTTAGCATATATATAATACCTACTGTAACTTCACGATCAAAAGATTTGCCAGAACGCCCATCATACAAAGTAACTTTTCCGCTTTCTGGAATGTCGGCTTTTTTAAGCTCTTCTTTAATCTGGCTATCAGTAGCTCCAGAAAAAGCTGGAGTAATAGCTCTGTAACCTAACTTCTTTGCTGCCCAACCTAAATGCGTTTCAAGTATTTGTCCAAGGTTCATACGAGAAACAACACCAAGCGGATTTAAAATAATATCAACTGGAGTACCATCGGCTAAATAAGGCATATCTTCTACTGGTCTAATTGTAGAAATAACACCTTTGTTTCCATGTCTACCAGATAATTTATCGCCAGCCATAACCTTTCTGTATTGAGCAATTTCAACTTGAATTCTCTTGATAATGCCTTGCTCCAATTTATCTCCTTTATCTCTATCAAATATTTTAATTCCAACTACTCGTCCAGATTTACCATGAGACATTGTTAATGAAGTATCTTTGACATCTCTAGCTTTTTCGCCAAAAATAGCTCTTAATAATCTTTCTTCTGAGCTTAATTCACTTTCCCCTTTCGGAGAAATCTTTCCAACCAAAATATCTCCTGATTTTACTTCAGCACCAATTCTAATTATTCCTTCTTCGTCTAAGTTTTTAAGTTTTTCTTCTGAAACATTAGGAATGTCTGGAGTAGTTATTTCAGGTCCAAGCTTGGTATCACGAACATCACAATGAAAGTCTTCTATATGAATAGATGTAAATCTATCTTCTTGAACTACTCTTTCAGAGAGAATAATAGCATCTTCAAAATTTGATCCCTGCCAAGAAACAAAAGCTACTAACAAATTCTGTCCCAATGCCAAAACACCATTATCCATAGAAGAGCTATCTGTTAAGATTTCTCCTTTTTTAACCGTTTGTCCTTTGCTAACTAATGGTTTTTGAGAAATAGAAGTGAACTGGTTAGATTTTTTAAATTTATTAAGCGTGTATTTTTTAATTCCTGATTTAGTTTTCAAAACAATATTCCTAGCGTCAACTTCCATAATTTTTCCTGCCTCTTCGGCAATAATTACATGCCCAGAATCTCTAGCTATTTTTTCTTCTATCCCTGTGCCAACATAAGGAGGCTCTGACCTTATTGATGAAACAGCTTGTCTTTGCATGTTAGAACCCATAAGAGCACGGTTGGCATCGTCGTGTTCTAAGAAAGGAATAAGTGAAGCAGCAACACTAATAGGTTGATTAGAAGCTATATCTATTAAATCAATATCATTTCTTTCGCAAATTCCCGGTTCACCATTAATTCTGGCTTCAACCATCTTGTTTATTATTTTTCCTTTTGTATCAAAAGCTACTCCTCCATGAGCAATTTTATATTTCTCTTCTTCTATAGCATTAAACCATTTTATTTCTTTGGTGATAATTCCTTTTTTGACAATAGCGTAAGGAGTTTCTAGAAAACCTAATTCATTAATACGCGCATAGTTAGCCAAATGATTCACTAATCCAATATTTGCTCCTTCTGGAGTTTCAATTGGACAAATTCTTCCATAATGAGACCTATGAACATCACGGACTTCAAAGCCAGCTCTTTCTTTAGTAAGTCCTCCCGGGCCCATAGCTGAAATTCTACGTTTATGTTCAACTTCTGTAAGAGGATTAACTTGATCCATAAACTGCGAAAGTTGAGAAGAAGCGAAAAATTCTCTAACTACAGAGACTAATGGCCTAGCATTAACAAGTTGAATAGGAGCTAATGTCTCTGTCTCTAAGGTAGACATTCTATCTTGAACAATACGCTTAAATCTCGCAAATCCTATTCTTAATTTAGTTCCTAAAAGTTCGCCTACTGGACGAATTCTACGATTACCCAAATGATCTATATCATCTGACTCAGCAGTTTGCTCATTATTTAATTCAATAATATGTTTAACAATGTTTATAATATCCTCAAGCTCTAGAACTTTGGATTCACTAGAAAGATTAAGCTTTTGATTAATTTTAAATCTTCCTACTTGAGAAAGATCATAACGATCAAAACGGAAAAACATAGCCTCAATCAAGCTTTTGGCATTTTCCGAAGTAGCTAAATCTCCTGGTCTAATTCGCTTGTAAATTTCTACGAAAGAATCACTAATGTTCTTAGCAGAATCTTTTTTTAGGGTAGTTTCAATATATTTAATCTCTCCATTATCTGCGTTAGAAAAAGTTTCTAAAATTTCTTCGTTAGTTTCTAGTCCAAATATTCGCAAAAGCTCTGTAGCAGGAGCTTTTCTTTTTCTATCAATCTTAATAGAGATAACTCCGTCTGGATCGGTTTCAAATTCAAGCCAAGCTCCACGATTAGGAACGACTTTAGCGCCAAAAAGTTTTTTGCCTCTATAAACATTAGCTGTAAAATAAACACCTGGTGATCTAACTAATTGAGAAACCACTACTCTTTCAACTCCATTAATAATGAATGTTCCCTTATCAGTCATCATAGGAAACTCACCGAAATAAACTTCTTGTTCTTTTTTATATTTGTCTTTTTTATTTACTAAATTAAGATTAACTCTTAAGGTAGATTCATAAGTTAAATCTTTAAATCTGGCATGCTCTTCATCGTACCTAGGTTCATCAAAACTAAAATCCTTGAAATGTAATTCCAAGTCCTTGCCTGTATAACTTTCTATCGGAAAGACTTCTTTAAATAATTCTTTAAGCCCTTTTTCTATAAAGGACTTATAAGAATTAGTTTGAATTTCTATCAAATTTGCTTGTTCAATAAATGCGCCTGAATGTTTTGAAAATATTTTGGTTGGTAGTTTAAGCATAAAAAAAACCAAAGCCTATTGCGCTCTATTTAAAAAGTTGTTTATTAATAATATATTTTATATGATAATCAAAATTTGTCAAGCCCCTGTATTAAGTATATACGATTATTTGACAAATTGTTAAAAATAATATGTAATGTATTAAAGTGATGTTCTTTAAAAATTGGAAGTGGCAAATGAAAATTACCAAACAAACGTATATTGAATTTATGTTTCCATGGAATCTTTATAAAGATAACTTGATACAGAAGATTGGAATGCGCGATGCATCAATGATTAAAATACCAAAAGGTATTTATGGGCTTAGATTTTTCGACATTATCCCTGGAACCGTTAATATCGGCGGAGAAAGAATACGGCTTAAGAGCAAGAGAATTAATGTGTCTCCAATGTTCTACTATGGTGATAAAGTTTACACAATAGCAGAATTTGAACGCAAATTTCCAAATGAAGAAAATGCTCTTTGTTATGTTGAAGATAAGAAATGGGAAAAAATCATTGTATGTTGTGATGATGAATGGCGAGAATTCAAGGATACCGATGTTCTTATTTAAAACACTTAACTAATTAAAAAGGTGTTATATAAAAACAACCTACCCCCCTCGCCCAACAATTGGGTGCGGGGGTTTATTTTTTAAATTTTTTAACCCTGTACGGGCAAGTGGCTCAGTTGTTGAGGTGTTAGTGAGGCGTTGGGAGTGGAATAAGATTAAAAAAGAAACAGCATTAGTACTGTTTCTTTTTTTATGATAGCTTTTTTATTTTTCTGATGCTTCGGATGCTGCAATTATTTCAGGATCTTTTTGTAGTTCTTTTGGAAGGTATTGTAATACCCAACCTCTTTGCGTAACTGCTGCTTTAGCAACTTCTTTGTCGTTTTGTAATCTTTCGGAAGCAAATTTAAATACCTCACCATTTTGCGTAACTGCTATCATAACAACTTCTTTATCATCTTGTAATTCTTCAGAAGCATATTTTAACATCCAACCCTTTTGTTTTACTGCTTCCATAACAACTTCTTTGTCGTTTTGTAATCTTTCGGAAGCGTGTTCTAATGCTCCGCCATTTTGGGTTAGTTCTTCAAGAAGTTGCTTTTTTTCTTCTCTTCTCTCTCTTTCTATTTGTTGCGGAGTTTTAATTTTTTCATTTTTTTCGGCCATTTTATCTTCTGCTACTGGCTGAGTATTAATTTTTTCGTTCATATTTTTACTTGCCCGTTTAGGGCTTGCCCGCCCGCCCAGGGAAGGAGGGTTATTATTAATATTAATTCTATAATTACATTGTACAAAGACTTTTTGAATCAGTCAACTAATAAAATATTAAATCTTTTTTATGCCGAAAGAATTTTTATATAGTCCCCCGCCCGAATCGTACCGATTCGGTACGGACGAGCAGATGGTAAGGGAAAGGACTGAGTTCAGCTATATTCACCAAATTGCTTGAGGGTTTTGGTGGATATAGAGATTGGGGGGGGCCTTTGATAGGGAAAGAACTGGATTCCGCATCAAGTGCGGAATGACAGAGATGAAAGAAAATCCACCCTAACCCTCCTTTAAAAGGAGGGAATAAAAAAGACTAAAGAAAGAAGAGGGGGATAAAAATTAATAACCGATGTATTTTGCCTTGTTTGTGTTGTGTTCGTCTAATGTTTTGCTATAAATTGTTTTTTTGGTTTTGGGGTCGGATAGATAATACAAATAATCTGATTTTTCTGGATTTAAAACCGCTTTTATAGAAGATAGCCCTGGATTGCTTATCGGCGTTGGAGGTAGCCCTTGGAATAGATATGTATTAAATGGCGAAGATAATTCTGTCTCTTTTTTTAAAATTACTGGATTATCACAATAGAAAAAAAATCCTTTGCATTTTGCGTAAGATACGGTGGCGTCAATTTGAAGAGGCATACCTATTCTCAATCTGTTATAGATAATTCCAGAAACCATGGATCTTTCTTCGTCAAAATAAATTTCTTTTTCAATCAAAGACGCAATGTTGATAAATTGATTTGCTTCGTATGTATCGTCTTCGATGATTAAACTAATATCTTTTAATATTGGCCAAGCTTTTTGATTAAAGTTGTCTAAGAATTTTTTTACTACTTCTTCTGGTTTTGAGTTGGCGAAAAAATTATAAGTATCGGGAAATAAATATCCTTCTAAACTTTCAAGGTTTTGTAAAAATTCATAATCATCATTAAATTTTTTAAAATCAAACTTAGCCAAAGCATTTAGAGGTAAAACTCCTTCTTTGCTTAATTTTTTATCTATATCTAAAAGCGTTAGTCCTTCTTGGATTATTACTTTTTTTACGACAAGGGATCCCGTGATGAGGTTCCTTAATATTTGAGGAGACGGCTGGCTTGTGTCTAAAGAATATATTCCCGGTTTTAATTTGTGCGCTGAACCAGATAAAAGAGAAAGTATGCGAAAAGCTACGTTGGAACGAATAACTCCAACTCTTTTTAATTTATCAGATATTTGTATAAATCCTTCTCCTGTGTTTATTTCAATTTGTTTTGTATCGCTTATCTGTGAAACGGGCCTTAATAAGGCTAAAAAACGCCCTGATAAAAAGATGAAGCTTAATACTAAAATAGAACATAGAATATAAACTATGGTTTTTTTTAAGCCTATTTTAGTTAAAATAATATTTTTTAAGTTATCCATGGTAGTAAATGTAAAATTTAAGAAAGACTGGATTCCCGCCATGCTGACTAACGACCGACGACAAACAACTAACGACGAAGAAAAAAGAATGAGGGGATAAAAGAAGAAAACGGGAATGACAGAGAGGGAGAAAGAGGGGTTGGATTAAGAAGATGGTTCTGGGGATGATGAAAGAAGAGGGATTGTCGCTATATCTACCAAATTGCTTGAGGGTTTTGGTGGAATGCTGATAAAGCATTGACTTACGACAAATGACTTACAACCTACGACGAAGGAAGAAGAGAAAATCCACCCTGGCCCTCCTTTAAAAGGAGGGAATAAGGAGGATAAGAAAGAATTGGATTCCCGCTTCCGCGAGAATGACAGAAGGAGCGGAGATGACAGAAAAAAATCTAAAATTATTTTTATTCTTCTTTGATTTAAAATTTAAAATTTGTAATTTAAAATTGTTTTAGTATTATTTGTTTCTTAAAACAATGCTCTGAATTATACCTATGGCTAAAGCGCCGGTCAATAAATTAGATCCTCCATAACTTAAAAATGGAAAGGAAACGCCTATAACAGGAAGAAGTCCTAAATTAGAACCTGTATTTAAAATAAAATGAGATAAAAACATTATGGTTGAACCAAGGCAAAAAAATCTTGAAAAATTATTATCGCTCGCCATGCCAATCTTTATTATTCTAAAAAGCATAATCATAAAAGCTGACAATAACAAAAAGCCTCCTAAAACTCCCCACTCTTCAATAAATGCGGCTAGTATGAAATCGGTTTGAGCTTCTGGAAGAAATCCTAGTTTAGTTTGAGTTCCTTGTCCAAATCCTTTCCCTAAAATTCCAGCCGAGCCAATCGCAATTTTAGATTGAATAACATTATAATTTACACCCAAAGGATCGCTTTCTGGGCTAAAGAGTCCTATAATTCTGTTTTTTTGATAGGGTTGTAAAAAACTTGTCCACATAATTGCAAATGCTACCAAAAATGCAATGAAAGCTATTGTTAAATGTTTCCATTTTATACCGCTAACCAAAAGATAACCAAACCAAATTGCGAAAAGTATTATTACTGTTCCAAGGTCTGGTTGTATTAAGATTAAAAATGCTGGGATAGCAAAAAAGATAAACGATTTGAAAAGATTTTTAATACGTCCAATGCCAACATGAGCTCTAGCCCAGAAAAAAGAGAATAAAATTATAAGAGCTAGTTTAGCAAACTCAGAAACTTGAAATTTAATTGAGCCAAATGAAATCCAACCGCGCACGCCACGGATAGGAGTCGCAATGAAATAGGTTAAAACTAATAAAATTATAATTAAAGAATAGAATGCAAAAATAATTCTAGGATGATGTTCAAATGGTCTAAAATTAATTTGCGAAACAAATAAAATTAAAATGACGCTTATAATAACCCATGCAATCTGTTTATAAAAAAGATTTAAATCACTACTTAATAAAGTAATTAATCCAGTTAATATTATAAAAAAAACAGAGGTGTTTAATACCCAATCTAAATTTTTAAATCTAGTTAAAAAAGAATCTGACATTTAGTAGAAAGAATAAATGGAAGTTGTAGACTTGGAGAAATCAACGCTTTTTTCAAATCCCGGATTAATCTCTATGAAAACTCTGTATTCTTTTTCGGCGAATGGGTCTAATTGATTTAATAAATCTGTCTTACTTACTCCAAGAATATTGTTTGAGCTATCCATCAAAAAACCATTTATTATTACCCTTGGGACAATAAAACTATTAAGATTTTTAATCTTACCACTTATTATAAAAGAATCGCCATCTTTATAAGTTCTCATATTTTTGTTTTCAAGGCTGATAGAACGGAAATTTAAAGAAGATTCCCAATTAATATTAGAAAAGGATATTCTTGCGCTTTCTACTTCCCCGAGGACTTTACTAATTTCAACTATTTTTTTAGTTTGTTCTGGATAAATAAAAGATTCTCCTTTAATTGATTTTAAAAGTTTATTGGCAAAGCCATAGAGATCTATTTGGTATTTAAAATTTCTTAAACCAAAGTTTGGATTAGGATTTTTTAAATCAAAATATAAAGAGACGAGGTCATCTAACCTAAAAATACTTAGATTAGAATAAGACAAGTCTTCTAAATATTTTTCTTCACAAGAAATTCCACAAACCGCCCCGCAGTCAATTCCTTCTTCATTTTGATTTTGAATATTGTCCAAGCAAGTTGGAGCAATAAAAATATCATTCCAATAAATAATCAAAAGGATAGCGCTTATTATTAAAAGCACTATTCCTCCATATAAAAATTGTTTAAATAACCTTTTCATCCCCCACATAACAAAGACCCAAAAGCAAAGCTTTTATAGCCAATGTTGTTAAGTTGTTTTTTTGCGACTTGTTCATTATTTTTTTTGTAATATCTAAATTTATATTTTATTAGTCTTTGTTATGTGGGGGATTTATCTCTAGTCTTATTATAAACAAAAAAAGTTTTTTTCGGAAATTAAAAAACCCCACAAATTTTTTGTATAACCGGCATAACCTACTTTCTCACCCAACAAATTAGGGCAATATCATCAGTTTTGAACGCTTTCACTTCTCTGTTCGGAATGGGAAAAGGTGGGTCACGTTCAAATAAAATACCAGCTAAACAAAAAATTCGTGGGGTTTTAATAATATATTAATATAGAATTATCCCTTGGAATAAATTCTAACTTAAGAGGTCAAAATCTCTTATACAAAACTTCAATGGTATGAAACCTTGTATAAAAGAAAATCGGTCTATTAGTACCACTCAACTAAACACATTACTGTGCGTACATTTGTGGCCTATCAACGTAGTAGTCTTCTACGGACCTAACACATAGTCTTTGGAGGGGCTTCGTGCTTAGATGCTTTCAGCTCTTATCCCTTCCGAGCAATAGCTACCCAGCGCTTCATTTGGTAACAAAGCTGGTAGACCAGAGGCTCGTTCAATCCGGTCCTCTCGTACTAGGATCGACTTCCTTCAAGTGTTTATAAGTCTTTTTCAGACTAACGCCTACAGCAGGTAGAGACCAACCTGTCTCACGCATGTTTCCACGTATTACTACGTGCATTGGACTATATCTTCATCCTTATTTTAATAAGGAGGTTAACGTATAGTCTCTACGGGCTTCTATAAAAATAGAATTCCCTCGGTATTACCCCACACTTATAGGGTTTCACCGATATTAGTTAACTTGGTTCATAAGAATTACTTCTTATGAGCGCCGTGAATGATGTCTTGCTCCTCGGACTCAAACCGTTCATACGCCAATCTAATCATATTATATGATTAGCGCATCAACGGTTTGAACCCAGCTCGCGTGCCCTTTTAAATGGCGAACAGCCATACGCTTGGGACCTTCTTCAGCCCCGCGCTAGGGCGAGCCGACATCGAGGTGCCGAGCATCGTCGTCGATAAGGACTCTCGGACGATACTAGCCTGTTGTCCCTAGGGTAACTTTTATCCGTTGTCTCCAGCCTTTCTATAAAGTGCTGTCGGGTCGCTAAGTTCCGCTTTCGCGCCTGCGCGACTTGTAAGTCTTGCAGTCAAGCTGGCTTTTGCCTTTACGCGTCCAGCCCGATTTCCATCCGGGCTAAGCCAACCTTAATAAACTCCTCCATTACTCTTTAGGAGGAAAATGCCCCATTTAAACTGTCCAGCAGGCACTGTCTCAATTAGGCTTACCGGGAAAATCCCAGATTCCTAATCGGTTAGACTTTAAAAACTTGAAGATGGGTGTTTCATCGGCGGATCCATTCCACCCGAAAGTGAAACTTCAAATCCTACCCAATACGCTACGCATCAAATACTTAAAATCAATACCAACACACAGTAAAGCTCCTAGGGTCTTTTCGTCTTGCTGCAGGTATCCCGCGTCTTCACGGGAATCGCATTTTCATCGAGCTCTTCGTTGAGACAGTTCTCCGATCGTTACGCCTTTCATGCGCTTCAGAACTTACCTGAAAAGGAATTGCGCTACCTTTGGACGGTTATAGTTACCGCCGACATTGACGAGGGCTTCGGGTAGTGAGTAATACACATTGCTGCATATCACCCCCACCGTTAACCTTCTCGCATCGGTCAGGCGTCACCCCCTATACATCCTCTTACGAGTTAGCAGGGAGCTGTGTTTTTGGTAAACAGTCGCCAGAGATACTTTAGCTGCGGCCCTTCTTACGAAGGGCAGGCCTTATTGCGAACTTACGGCCGCTTTTTTGCCGAGTTCCTTAACGAAGACTCACTCGTTCCCCTGAGGCTGCTCGCCTCATCCACCTGTGTCGGTTTACGGTACGATCTCTAAATAGCTTAGTAATAAATTACCCTTAGAAGTTTTTCTTGGGAGGCTATTCGATTGTATTAGTCAAGTAAATACTTAACCTTACTCCAATTTACGAAACTTGCTATTAAAAGCAGACTTCCGGATTTGCCTAGAAGCCGTTTCTTAAAACCAGTGACGCCAAACCATTAAGGCGCACAACCTTATTTCCTCCGTCCCTCCATCGCACTATCCAGAGGGGATAGAATATTAACTATCTTTCCCTTCAGCTGCGGCTTTCGCCATGACCTTAGGATCGCCTAACCCGTGGTTGATTGCCATTGCCACGGAAACCTAGGATTTACGGGGATTGGGTTTCTCACCCAATTTGGGATTACTCATGCCAACATTCTCTCTTCCCATCGCTCCACCGCCCCTCACGGGTACGGCTTCACAGCAGATAGAAATGCTCTCCTACCACTACCTTATTAAAAATAAGATAATTCGCATCTTCGGTATCTTGCTTAGCCCCGGTAAATTTTGGGCGCAACTAACCAATCCTTTAATAAAAAAGGATTCGAATAGTGAGTTGTTACACACTCTTTAAAGGATGGCTACCTCTAAGCCAACCTACTATCTGTCTATGGCTAATTACTACCTTTCACACTTAGCAAGAATTTGGGGACCTTAGATGGCGATCTGGGCTTTTTCCCTTGCGACCACGGAGCTTTGCCCCCGCAGTCTAACTAGCAACTATATTTTTTGGTATTCGGAGTTTGATTGGTCGACCGGACTTTCGTCCTGTGTCAACCATCCAGTGCTCTACCCCCAAAAAACTTACGTGACCTCTGAATAAATACAGCGATATATTGGAAACTCATAAATTAAAATGAGTTTAAGACGCGACGACGAAGCTGTGGTTTATACCACGCTGAGGAGAAGCAACGCAGAACTCGTTTAATTTTGAGTTTCTCTGCGAGCCAGAATCTTTTTTATTCTAGCGTTGTTGCTCGTCGCTCATGTGTCTAAAGACACACATCACTTCTTGCGTCTAGCCAGAATAAAAAATCTTTCTGGCCAATAATCGTTGGATTTATTCAAAGGTCACTGAGTTGCCGCCAGTCCAAAAACTGTTTCGGAGAGAACCAGCTATCACCAAGCTCGATTAGCTTTTCACTTCTTACCCCAGATCATCTAAAGATGTTGCACGATCTACTAGTTCGGACCTCCTCCTGATGTTTAGTCAGGGCTCATCCTGTCCAGGGCAAGCTCGCTTGGCTTCGGGTCTTACATAAAAGACATTGTCTCTTGCGAGACGTTCGCGCTATTAACACTCGGTTTCCCTATGGCTCCCCCGTTTCTACCAGGTTAGCCTGCCATTTACATAAAGTCGTTGGCTCATTCTTCAATAGGCACCACGTTACCCACATATATTCCGCACACAAAAAACAACCGCTTGTTATTAATTGTGTGCGGAATACATTTTAGGCTTCGAGTCCTTGTAAGCATATGGTTTCAGGTACTATTTCAACGCCCTCGCCGGGCTGCTTTTCACCTTTCCCTCACGGTACTAGTTCACTATCGGTCATCAAAAGTATTTAGCCTCACGAGATTAGTACTCGTTGCTTCCTGCAAGGTTTATTGGCCTCGCAGTACTCAAGATAGAACCAGCAAGAAAAACTAATTTAGCTCTCCTTGCTGGTTCGCCGGATTTTTTATTAAATATCCGAAGATATTTAATAAACCGGTAGAAACAGAAAGATTAATTTTTTTTATTTACGAGACTATCACTCTCTATGGTTCCGCTTTCCAGCAGATTCAATTAAAAATTAATTTTGTAACTCTCCTCTCGAAATCAACGAATAGCTAACTAAACTTTGTTCGCTATTCGATGATTTTGAAAAAGTTTCTATCTTACAACCCTCAAAAATTGACTACTAAAACGACCGAACAGATCATCAAATTTAATTTCGAATCACAAATTTCGGATTTTAATAATTTCTCTTCAAGTTTGGGCTCTTCCCGTTTCGCTCGCCGCTACTCAGGGAATCACTATTGTTTTTTATTCTCCCGCTTACTGAGATGTTTCACTTCAGCGGATACGCTCTCTATTTCTTACGAAATAAAGCAATTGCGGTTTACGCAATTAGGTTACCCCATTCGGAAATCTCCGGATCAAAGGTTGCTAAACACCTCCCCGAAGCTTATCGCAGCTACACCACGTCCTTCATCGCCTTTTGATGCCAAGGCATCCACCATACGCCCTTAATTTATCGTTTCAATAAAGAAACGTCTGACCTCTTAAGTCAAAATTTATTCCATATTAATTTAATACGAAATCGATTTCATTCCCATACGAAATCTTAATAATACATCTCGAAAAGACTAAATTGCGATGCATTATTATATGCCTTATATAGCTAGTCTGTTTCCAGATTCGCTTTATCAAATTACTATCCGCTAAACCACCAAATCTGTTAGTCGCTCTCAAATTTTTCTATTTAATTAAAAATGGAAAGATTTGAGAATAACCAATTTACTTTATTTTATTTTAAATTTACTAGAGATAAAAAAACCGCAATCAACGCGGTTGTCAAACACAACAAAAAATTTCAGCTATCCGCGTAGTATTTTAGTATGTAGATAAGTATTCATCAAGTATCGGTAATTATATACAAGACCAAAAAAAAGTCAAATCTTTTGCCCAATAAAAAACTCTCTGTATAAAGATATAAAAGAGAGTTTTTTAAAAGAATTTTATTCTTTGATTTCGTCCTCTATTTTTTGCAAAAGACGAGTAGCATGATCCTTGCCTCCAAGACCAAATGCTAGACCTCCAGCAAGAGCTCCCATAGCAATGAGGCCTGTAATAACAGTATTTATTATTGCCACAGCAACGCCTAATTGATTTAAGGATATTAATATTCCAAAAATTACAATAATCCACCATGAAATTGCAGCAAGTAATTTAGCTGCTTCAATCCTAGCTCCCATCACAGATGCCTTAACAATCTTCTTAACCAAATTAGCGGCAATTAAAGCAATAACCATCACCAAAACAGCGACTATTAAGCTTGGAAGATAATTTAAAATATCCCTAATGAAACCAGACAAAACATAAAACTTTAAAACATCAGCAGCGGCAGAAAAGAATACTAATACCAAGAACCAATAAGCTACTTGTCCTAGTAAGTATCCAGAATTAAGTTCCAGCTTAGCTCTTTTGGTATATTCTTCTATTCCGACTCTTCTTAGAAAATTATCAAGCTTTACCGCTTTGACTAATTTCTCAATTAAAGAACTAGCCCCAGAAGCAACCACTAATCCAATGATAAAGATGATTAAAGATCCTATTAACGATGGCAAAAAAGCAACTAATTGAATCCATAAACTTTGAAGGGAACCAACTAGAACTTCTGTCCAAGTTTGTATTAACATTGTTTTAATTTAAATCTATCTTAATAATAATTTAATATAACATTCGACCTTGAAATCTGCTTCTAATTATAACAAAGAATAAAAAACTAATAAATTATACAAATAAATAAATTATAACCGTTAAAATAATTAATATACCGATTGGCATAGCAACTTTTTGAAAAGGGAAATAAGCATGTCCATTATTTTTTTCTTTAAGAAAATTGTACCAACTAGCACCAAAATAAAAACCTGCACTACCTATAATAATTCCTATTAATAAATTGTCTGATAAACAATAATACAAAGCACTTATAGAATTGCTAATAATTTCAGTGTAATAAAGGGGGACAACAACTAATGCATAGTATCCTATTATTGTTAAAATTTTAATGCCTTTAAAATTTAATTTCTTTTTTTTAAACCAATCAAGCGTCCAAATAATAACAGAAACTGTTAAGCCGCCTATCCAAAGCCCCGTAATTAAATCAGCAATTCCCACCCAACGACACAATCCTAATCCCGAAGCTACTCCTACCGTACAAACAGGACATATAGCAAAAACTTTTTCTACAAAAAAAACACTAACACCAAATATAAAAAAGAAATAAATTAATATTTTTTTGCACATTTTAATAATCAAAATTATAACACATCTCTTTTCTTAAAAAGAAATAAATTAAACCATCGAAACTAGATTCCTCTTTGTTTAATCTAGTGGACCTAGGCGGAATCGAACCGCCGTCTCAGCAATGCGAATGCCGTGTTCTACCACTGGACTATAGGCCCATAAAATAATTAATAAATTATTTTAACTGATTTATTGGAAAATTACACTATATCTTAAATTCTTTTTTATTTTATATATTATGTAAAATAAAAGAACTCTAGAATTATAAGAACGAACCAACCAATTTGTAAAATAAAGAATACTCCTATTTGAACAAATTCCGCCACCTGTATCTTGGACATACCAAGATTTTCCGAGACAATCGTATAAATATCTTCTAGCGTATCTAATTTTCTTTTTACATTATTGGCCCAAATATCCAATTTAAATTTTTTAGAAAGAAGGTCATAAATCCTCGCAGAATACCAATCTCCAATTAATTTAATATCTCTATCTAAGGCTTCAAATTGAGAGATGGATTGCGAACGAATACGTATTATTTCTTTAAAAGCCTGGGACACTTCTTTGGTTTTAAACTTCGCAAAAAATCCCTTATGCTCATTAAGTTGTATAAGCTTATATGCCTTCTGGATTCTTTCACTTAAGTCTTCATCTAAAATACGATAACGCAATAATTGAAAACTAGCGAGTTGAAAAAGATCGATAGACTCCTCAAAATCTCCTTTGGGATCAAATAAAAACGCTCCATCCCAATCTATAATCGTTAAATCATCTTTAGCATATTTAAATTGAAAAGAAAAAGTGTACTCAATTTCTTTCTCGTCTAATTCTAATTTCTCGGATTTCAAAAGATTGGCAATTTTATTAGAATATTTTTTTAAAAATAATTCTGGACTGCCTGTATAACCAGAAACTTGATAAACTGTAAATTCCTCTCCTGTCTCAGTTTGCGCTCCTTTTTTTTCTCCATATTCAAAACATGCATTCAAAAGCTCTGATTTTAGATGAAGCACGTTATCGGCAAATATGTCTTCAAGTTCTATGCTCCCTTCTATCATAACCGTATCAGAAGAATAGCTTTTTATAACAAGCTCTACTTCATGATTCGCTACCATCGCTTTCTTCTGTCCAATAACAAGCTGGGAAGGCATGGATTTTGTCATATAATGTGGGCCACTCTTGGTAGGCAAAGGCATCGGCAATTCTATACCTTTTTTAACCTTATTGATTTTTGCGATAATAAATGAAGTGATTTTATACATAAACAAGCTAATTTATAATTATATATTTTTTATTAGATGTAGCTCCTCCGATAATTTCAATACGCCATGATGCCACACTAAAATATTCAGCCAAAATATTTTTGACAGCCTCGTTCGCTCTTCCCTTTATGGGCAGTTCTTTAACTCGGACAACGAAATTAGATTCATCTATTTTTTCAACGCCAAGTTTTTTGGAATTTGTTTTAACTATTACAGAGATCTTCATTCTATAATGAAAAAATTTAACTAAATTATTTTCTAGCAAATTTGTACATTACAACAGCTAAATAAATCGCGGCTAATCCTATTAATAAATAAATAAATTGCGCTAATGCTGGAATTGAGCCTAAAAGCATTTCAACTAAATTATAATTTGGACTAAAAGCGACAAATGCCCAATTTAAACCACCAATAATTACAAAGACCAAAGCAATAATATCTAAAGTTTTTAATTTATTAATCATAAATATTTTTAAAATAAATAACGACCTTATCTTTAATTTTACCACAAAATCCAAAATTATAACCCCCACACCTAATTAATTTAATAGATTAGGTGTGGGGGTAAAATTAAACATTAAAACTCCAAGTGAGACACAAATTCTGGTAATTTTTCCATTGGAATAGCGTCTTCTTTCACATAATCACCAATTCTTATTCTTTCTAAACCAGAAAGATATCCTCCTACCTTAAGACTTCTTCCTAAGTCTCTAGCTAAAGACCTTATATAAACTCCTGGTCCAGTTAAAACTTTAATTTTTAATACTGGCCAAAAATATTCCAAAAGTTCTATATTTTTTATTTCTACTTCACGCGACTTCATTTCTACTAACAGCCCTTTGCGAGCATATTTATAAGCCTCTTTCCCTGAAATTTTTATAGCACTATAAATAGGTGGAATTTGTTTTATATTTCCAATAAATTCCTTAAAAGAATCTTTAATATTTTCAATTGTTGGTTTTTCAAACCCTTCGACAAGTTCAGGATAGGTCCTAGTTTTTTCCCCTTCGGCATCATCCGTTGTGCTTTCAAGCCCTAAGGTTATTTCCGCAATATATTCTTTTTCTTTTTTAACTATTTCGCTTATTTTTTTTGTTGCCTCTCTTCCAACTGCAATTACTAAAATTCCTTCGGCTAAAGGATCAAGTGTTCCGGCATGTCCTACTTTTAATTTTTTAATACCTATAAGACGCTTAACTTTTTGTACAGCGTCATTAGAAGTAATTCCTTTTGGTTTGTAAAAAGCAAAAATATTTTTCATTGATTAAATTACTTAACTAATCCCGTAGAGCCAAACCCACCATCCCCTCTAGAGCTTTCACAAATATCTTCAACTTCCTCAATTTCGGCTTCTTCAACTTTAGCGATAATAGCTTGAGCAACTTTAGTTCCTTTGCTGACAAGATAGTCTTCTCTAGAAGAATTAAATAAAATAACTTTTAGTTCGCCTCTATATCCAGCATCTATCGTGCCAGGAGTATTCAAAACAGTTATTCCATAGTTTAAAGCTAGACCAGACTTAGGACGTATTTGCATTTCGTATCCAATCGGAATCTCAAATTTTAATCCAGTAGAAATTAATACTCTTTCTTTTGGTTTGATTATTTTTTCTTCAATAGAAAAAATATCCATACCTGCATCGCCCTTATGGGCATAAAAAGGGATAATAGCTTCTTCATTTATTTTTTGTATTTTTATTTTCATTTTATCTAGAACTTATATAAGAACCTATCTTAATAGTAATTCCTAACGCGATACTTGCCAACTTTGTCCAGAACAAGGAGCGAGGAGGAAATTTATAGCTTTAGCTATATTTCCGACGAGCGACACAGTTATAAACAAAACTTGCAGTATCCCGAAGGGTTGCTATCTAAGATTGAAAATTTCTGTGTTATGCTTCCTCGCTGTGGTATACACCACTAGCTCGTCAGCAAGCCTTGAAATTTTCAACTTATCTTAGCAACGCGTTTGAGGATTATTATCAAGATAGGTTCTTACTTCTAAAAACATAAACATAGGAATTTCTTTTCTTGCTATGTTCTCCGCCTTAGCTCTAGGTCCAGGCTGACTTTTTTTAGTAGAATTCCATTCTTCAAGTTTCGTTATAGCAAAATTATTTTTTCTTAAAGCTTTAGAATAAAACTGAAGTGGCCTGTGGAAAGAAGTAGTGCTTTCTTTCGGCTTATCACCAGGATGCATTTGAATTTTAACTCTTGACTCAGAAAGATATCCATCAATCCTTCTATATTGGATATTCTTTTCTGCGTCCCATTCCCAACTACTTTGTTTAGGCACTCTAAAGGACGGATGATTAATAACTATAAATAATTTTCCCTTTGATTTTAATACCCTCCTACATTCTTTAAAAACTCCTGAAACATTTTCAATATTCTGAATGGCTAAAATAATAACTATTTTATCAATACTATCTTCTACTATAAAATTTAAATTATCTGCTGACGAAACCTTATATTTTATTAAAGAATTTTTTTCAATTTTTTCTGCTAAATTTATAAGTTCCTTAGAAACGTCAACACCAATTACATTCGCACCAACATTGGAAAATTCACGACTAAAAAATCCTTGACCACAAGCCAAATCTAAAACCATATCTGCTTTTTTAATATCCATAAGACGAAGAAGATTAGGAAGAATCAAGTCTCTTTGATATGTTTTTTTTTCATTTTCCAATAAATCAGAATACCACTCAGCTGATTCTCCCCAAGAAGTTTTTTGTTTTCTTTTATACATTTAATTAAGTTAACATTAGTAATGTTATAATACTAATATATAGTTATATGAAAAAACAACGCATAATCAAAGAAAGTATACAAAAAATTAAAGAAAAGGGCAGAGAAGGACGTCAAAAAATTAAAAAAATAGTCATCAAAAGAAAAGATGATTATTTAACAGCATTAGAAAAAAATTGGCGAGATTTTTTGATGAAGCCTCTTACTAATTTATTTTATAAAGTTGGGCTAACAGCTAACCACATAACTTATGTTGGCTTTGTTCTTATTTTTGGCGGTATATGGATGCATTTTTCAAATTATAATATCAAATGGCAATTAATAATTTTAACTTTAGCTGGCATTAGCGACGCCATTGACGGACCTACTGCTAGAAATAACGATAATGTCACTATAAAAGGCACGTGGCTGGATCACATTAGAGATATGTTTTTAGTAGCATGGGCAACTTATCTGCTTTATTCTTACAGTCTTTTAAGCTTAGAAATAATAATTGTTATTTGGGCGTTGCAACTTTTAATTTTATGGGTAACTTTAAAAGATTTTATACTGCGTTATCTTAAAAAAATATCTGATGAAGAAACAAAAGTGCTAATCGAAAATTTTTCTTTAGACGATTTACAAGCATCTGTTATTGGTCGCTTGCAATTTTTCTTTTGGGCACTAGGTTATGGATTTTTATTATTAGCATTAGTCTTGAATACTCCCGTTTTAATAACTATCGGAAATTCTTTGATACTTATAGAAATACTTTTTGCAGGATTAAATCTTATGGAAATCTACAAAAAAACCACAGTATAATACAAAATATTTATACGAAATACTTCTTTTTAATTTCTTCTTCAGTTTTTGTCTGTGCTTCGTCAGCAGATTTTTTAGCAAATTTAGACATTTCTGCTAATTGTTCATCTTTCAAATTATTTAATTGTTTTATTTTATTTATTAAATAATCTTTAGTGTTTAAGGATGGATCATCTAAAACTTCCTCAAGAAGAACTGATAATATATAACCTATCCTAGGGCTTGGCTTCATATTAAGCTCACGCATTATATCAGTTCCATCAACTTGTAACATTTTAGCGCTAATAGGATCCTTACTAACTTTTTCAATTCTGAATTTCAAATGCCTTAAGCGATAAGGCTGAGCCTTCGGAACACCAGAGCCAATTCTATCCGCTTCACGCAATAAAAATAAATCATCTATATTTTCTTTCCCAACTCTTCTTAATAAACGTCTTGCGCCTGCGTCAGTAACTGCTTCTGGGTCGTAAACAAACATATGTTCACGAATAAGCAAAACGACTTTTTTTATAATAACCTTAGAAAAATGTAGTCTATCTAAAATTTTTTCTGCCATTCTAGCGCCAATAACCTGATGTCCGTAGAAAGTAGCATCTTCACCCTCTCCTCTCTTGCTTTTCGCCTTGCCCACATCGTGAAGCAAAGCTGCTAATCTGATTTCTAAAATAAAATTTTTCGCAACAGCATAACCTAATGATTTTAAATTATGTTCAAAAACAGTAAAAATATGATGCTTATTTTGTGAAACGCCAATACCTTCCACAAGTTCAGGAATAACGTATTTTAAAATTCCAAGTTCTTGCATCTTTTCTATCCCCTCGGTTGCTTTATTAGTCATTAACATCTTAGAAAATTCATCACGTATTCTTTCTTTTGAAACAAGCTCTAAAAGACTGGCATGTTTTTTTATAGATTCTTCGGTTTCTTTCTCTATATTAAAATCAAGCTGAGCCCTAAACCTAATAGCACGCATTAATCTTAAAGCGTCTTCTTTAAAACGCTCGTCCGGATTACCAACCGCTCTAATAATTTTCTTGTCAATATCTTGTGTTCCTCTAAAAGGATCAATTAATTCAAATGGGTTATCTAAATCCATTTTTAATGCTATAGCATTTATAGTAAAATCTCTTCGTGCTAAATCCTCATTAATAGTTTTAGTAAATTTCACTTCATCAGGATGTCTTTTGTCTGTATATTTTCCTTCTGAACGGTAAGTAGTAATTTCTATTATTTTAAACTTAGGGTCGTCAGATCTTGTTTTTACTGCTACTGTACCAAAAGAATTTTCATAAACACTATCCGAGAAAATTTTTTGAGTCTCTTCTGGTTTAGCATTAGTAGCTATATCCCAGTCTTTTGGTTCTTTGTTTGAAAGAATATCTCTCACACAACCACCTACCAAACAAACTTCAAAACCGGCTTCTAATAAAGCTTGTGATATTTTTTTAATTTCTGGTTTTTCTAATTCTTTTATATTTGGCATATATAGAATATAATTTAAGTATAAAGTATAAATAGTAAATTATAAACTAAAATAAAGTTCACGCCCCTGTCTTCCAACGGATAGGATGTCTGGCTTCGAACCAGGCGATGGGAGTTCGATTCTCTCCAGGGGCACAAAATAAAAAACACTATAACTATAAAGCTACAGTGTTTTTTAATATCACGCTTATCTACTCAAAATTCCCAAAACATTCCCCATAAGCCTTTCTAAAAAACTACTTGGTGCTGGAGGAGCTATCTGCGGTTCAATACTAGGATCAAATTGTTGCATATCCGTTGAATTTGGATATAAAGGAGGCATAGTCCCATCCTGTATCATATCCATTGGCTGAGCATTAGGGTCAAATTGTTGCGTTTCTGTTGGTGAATATTGATAAGGCATAGTCCCGTCCTGCATTCCTTCCGTCATTTTTCTTTCATACATTTCCTTCTCTTCTGCGGTATTAAAATTAACACCTCCATCCTGTGCCTTGTATACTCCTTCCATATTCATCTCTTTTTTCTCCATAATTATCTCTCTTTCCATCACTTCATTCTTCATCATTTCCGTTTGTGTTCCTTCCATCATTTTCTTTTCATACATTTCTTTCTCCATTACCTCGTTTTTCATCATATCTATTTGCTGAGTAGGAGCAATTTGATTATCTTGTTGTCTAATATCCATTTGAGGAGTATCTACTCGTATATCAAATTTTTCAAAACATTTTTTAGCTTTTTCTCCTGTTTCAGCAGTAAGCTCAAAAGCGCCACTTTTAATCTTATTAGCTAATTCTTCTCCTACTTCGGCCCTTAAACAATCAATCATTTCTTGAGACATTATCATTTCTTGAGACGTTATTGTCCCTTGCGAAGGCATTGATTCTATCTTCATCTGCATCTGCGTTCTTTCTTCTTCCATCATTCTTGTTTCTGTCTGAATTTTTTGAGGAAATTCCATTTGAGAACCTTCCATCGACGGAGCAAACTTTTCAAAACATGGTTTTGCTTTTTCCATTAATAACTCCATATCTTCATTTCTAACTTCTTGGTTTTTAAATTTAACAATAATATCTGCCCCTAAAGTTAATTCGAGGCAACTTTTTAACTCGGCTGGCATATTTTCAAAATCAGGCATTCCCATTTGCCCAGGCTGACCCTGTTGATCTTGTCCACCTTTCTCATCAGGCTTAAATCTATCAATTACATTGTTTCCGAAATCTTTTACTTTATTAAATATCCCCATCTGTTCAGGTTGTCCTTGTTGATCTTGTTGCCCAAATTTTTCAAAACATGGACTAGCTTTTTCCATTAAAGCTGGGTCATTCATTTGTCCTATTTGAATTTTATTTAAGCCATCTTCGCCAATTTGGTCTCTAATGCAATCTTTAAGATCAGCGGGCATCTCTCCCCCAATCATTCCTGGTTCTCCTTGTCTATCCGGCATCATTCCTTGAGGAGCAAATTGTCTGAAACACTTATCCATCGCCTCGCCCGTTTTTGGAGTAAGCATACCTGTCCCTGCTTTTAATTTTTCCAATGTAGCTATGCCCAAACTAGAACTAAGACAATTTATAATTTCCGCTGGAGCCTGAGCTAAAGATTCTTTCATTCTCTGTCTGCCGTCATCCATTCTTCCCAAATCTTTTTCTGAAATCATGCCGTTTTCCTTGCCAAATTCAAAACAAATTTCTTGGTTATCAGGATTACTACAAAAAACATCGCATTCTTCTGGGTTAGTGCATCCACCAGGACCCCTGCCTCTTGTTTTGCGTGTCATCTCAGCTTCTTCTTTAGTCATAAAGCCAGCAGCTTCTGCAAAATTAACACATTCATCAACATGTTCTTCTTGAGAACAATAAATATCACACTCTTTTTCTCCACGACATGCTGGAGGATTAACTCCTTTTTTTAAAGCAGTAAGCATTTTTGACGCACCTTCTTTGTCTTCATCAGGCATAAGCCCAGCTTCCAACGTAAAAATCATACATTCTTCCATATGTTCCGAGCTTGAACAATACGCGTCACATTCTTTCTGTCCATTACAAGCTGGCATTTTTACACCTCGCTTAATTGCCGCCAAAACCTTCTTTGATTCTTCCAGTTTTTGTGGATCCATTATCCCAGCCTCAATAGAAAAATTCATACATTCTTCCATATGTTCCGAGCTTGAACAATACGCGTCACATTCTTTCTGTCCATTACAAGCTGGCATTTTTACACCTCTCTTAATCGCTGCTAAAATTTTTTTAGATTCTTCTTGTTTTTTCGTATCCATCATTCCATTCTCTATTGCAAAAGCCATACACTCCTCTATATTATTTGAGTTGTCACAATACTTATCACATTCAGTCTGTCCCTTGCATCCTCCCGGTCCAATCATTCCCACATCTTTAAACTTTTTAGCCATCTCTATTTCTTCTTTAGGCATTAAGTTGTTTTTCTCAGCATAAGCAAAACAAGCATCGGAATTTTGCGACTTATCGCAATAAATTTTGCAATTTTCCATGCTCGTACAATTACCTAATTCTTCTATCGGAAATTGAATATCAAAAGGATTTATTTGCGCCAACGCTGAACTCGCCACAACGCCAGAGATTATTATGGCTGAAGCTAATATTGAAAAACTTAAAATATTTTTATAATTCATGTATTTATATTTTTACTGTACCCGCCATAGTTTTAACAAAGACAGGTTTTTTAATTATATTTTTTTACATATACGTATACTATTCAAACGGATTGACCTTTATATCTGAAAAAGGATTGGTATTGCTATATGGATTCGTATCTTGTACGTTTTCCAAAGGATTCGTTACTTTTGTTGTATCGCCTAGACTAGGGATGGTAGAACCCTGAACCACGCTTTCTGTAATAGACTCGGTTACTTCTTGTAATTCATTTACAACTTTTGTCTCTGGTGTTTCAACGGACACTCTATTCTTCCAAAAATAATACCCTCCCATAGCCAACCCTATGACTAATACTATCAAAATTAATATTGTTATTTTTTTATTCATACCATGATGTTTTTTATATTTATTGCGACTATATAATTATACCTTTAATAATTTAATTCTACCACAAAGAAAAAACAAGCTCCGTTGCCTTTTGGTGTATAAGTATTCTATTAAAATTGTGCCCCCACATGGAATCGAACCATGGTCAATTGCTTAAGAGGCAACTGCTTTACCATTAAGCTATGAGGGCAAAAATAGTGAATTAGCGACTAGAAGTTAGCAGGATTAGTTTAAGAAAATTTTAAATATTTTTCCCAACTAATTACTAATGGCTAGTGACTATTTTTTCTATTCTTAATTTATAACAAAAACGACAGAAAAACAACTAACTGCTAGTCGCTAATTACTATTTATAATATCCTATTTTCCTTAACCAATAACTATTTTCCCATTCCCAAAGTTTTTTAGCCGCTAAGAAAGCTTGAAAATCTGTTTTCCAAAAAGGAAATTCTTGTAACTCTGCTACTCCAGTTAAATCAGACCATTCGTGATCGTCGTTTATACATAGTGGCTCTATGCCTTTTCTAATCTTATTCCTTCCGCCCTTAGGTCTTAAGGTAGCTCCGCAACGAAAACATTTTTTAGTCTGATCTATTCTTAAAATCCATCTCGTTTCCAATGTTGGAACTTCGCTTATCAAGGCTTCCATATAAGCTGAAGTTTGAAGATTATAATCTCTATAAATTGATTGGGAAGTTTTAACATCTAAAACTCCTAGCCTCCCATTAATTGAAGCCATAGCATCAATCGTGCCAGCGTACTTGTAAATTGGATGAGCTATTCTTCTTTCTGTCATTCCTTTCTCAGTAAGAATATCTGTTTTTTCAAGAAGATCTATAAAGGCGTCTATAGACGGCTTTATCTTTTCGGGAACTTCTACATTCTCTCCTAATAATATTTTTTCAACTGTTTCGTGTATAAGGGTTCCTTCTTCGGCAGAATTTTCTGTCATTTTTACAGCAGATTCATAACTAGAAGAATCACCATAAAACTTATAAAGTGCTGGTTTGGACTTGATGTCTATTATTTTTGTAACACGTGGATACCAAATACCATTAACATCATAACCGCAAGATTCTTTAAATACTTCTTCATTTTTAAAATAAGCCATAGTAGTAAATGTAAAATGTAAATCTCAAAATGGAAAATGACAATGTAAAATTTAGAAATTGATAAAAGATAAAACTAGGTGCTAAACACTAATTAATTAATCGCAAACCTTTCTAATAATTTATAAAATAACGAACGGATGTCTGCGCTCGAAGAGAATCAATAAATTGACCAGCTACAACATTTAATTTTTGTTGTTGAAGTTGTATTTTTATTTGTTCTCTATAGCTCTCTTCTTCTCCTTCTGGAATCTCAATTTTATTATCTTCAATAGCTTGCGCTAACTCACTATCAGTAATTTGTATATCATCAAAAAGAAGTTTCTCTAATTTCTTTTGAGTAGAAATCTGCCCAGCAAAAATACTACGAGTTATATTCTCTTGTAAAAGCACCTCGTCTAAGGTCCCTCCTTGTGCTTCAATTTGATTCTCTATGTTTTTTATTTCCGCATTAATTTCATCGTCACTTACGACGATTTCTTCTCTATCTGCCTCTTTGTCAATAATTTTTTGAATGATAAAATCTTCCAAAACGCCCTTGCCAAGCCTATCTTCAAGATTGTTAATAATAGCAAGCCTACTTATAGGATAACCATCAACTGTCGCTACGATAAATAAATTTTTATAAGCAAAAAGAAACGAACCAACTATAATAATACAAGCGATTATAATTGTTGTTTTTAAATTAAAAATCTTTTTCAATTTAACTACTATTGGATGATATTTTAGAAAGCAATCTGGTGACTCTAAATTTTCTTTAACTTCTGAATTATTATTATTATCCATAATAAATTTATTTTTTTATTTAGTAATATTTACCCCCCACCTATGTATAGGTGTGGAGATTTACCCTCTCACCTAATTAATTTTTAAACTTTCTATAATATAATTTATCAAATTGATTAGGTGCGGGGGTTTAATTTATTTTTCGTATTTAAAATAAATTGTTCCGAGACAGGGAGTCGAACCCCAATCTTCGCCTCCAGAGAGCGACGTCCTACCATTAGACGATCTCGGAATAGTGTTAGATGCGTTCTCTGATATTTTTTTATTTATTTTACCACCAGAGCAAACAACTAACAACTATTAATAAATGATTAATGGTTGATATTTTTGATTTTATCTTAAATTCACTGAGTTGACAAATATTATAATATATACTATATTAACATCTATTAATGACCTTTTACAAAAAAAATATAATCATGCTGGGAGGAGATATGAAAGACAGAAACAACGCTAATCAAAAAACCATTATTGAATCAACAGGAACTCGAGAAATTATTGATGACATTAAATCATTCGAGTTCGTAGACAAGGCAAGGGTAATTTCTATATCCAAATCTGAAAAACAAATTTGGCCAAAAATAGAAATAATAATTGCCGACGATTATTCTTTTAAAAAAGAATATATCGATAAAATCAAAATGGTGTGTATGAAATATGAATTTCCTACAACACAAACTGTTTTGATAAAAAAAAACATAACAATCTCCTGCTAGTAACAGTAATAGTAACTAATCGAAGTGAAATCAGCAAAACTAATCCGAAGTAAACCGTGGTAAATGCCCATGTTGTGGCAAAGAAAATCATACATTAATTCTTGCTAAGCATGGCTAGGTATAGAAGTACTCTTACGAAGAAGTACTCTTACAGAAACAACCCCCTCCGTTCTTTAAGGACGAGAGGGGGTTTTATTTTTTAAACTAAAATTAATATCTAATAAGGCTTTTATGCCATCTCCCGCCGAAATATTATTTTGCCTATAAGGTAAAGTAGTCACGTCTCCAGCTGCCCAAATACCAGCGCAAGAAGTTTTTTGAGTGCCAAAATCAACAATAATTTCATTATATTTATTTTTATCTACTAAGTCGCCTAAAAATTCAGAATTTGGCACAGATCCAATTTCTACAAAAACACCAGAAATTTTTAATTCTTTAGTTTGATTTTCTCCCTTATCTGTATATTTTAAACCTTCAACAAATTCTTCGCCAAAAATTTCAGATACTTCAGACATCATTAAAATTTCTACTCGTTTGTCTTTTTTGATATCTTCAAAAAGAATGGAATCTCCTTTAATCTTATCGCTTCTTATTAAGAGATAAATTTTATTAGCATAACTTAATAAATCTTTTACGGCTCCTAAAGCAGCATTGCCAGCGCCAACAATCGCTACATCTTTTTTAGAAAAAAGCGGGGCATCGCAAGTAGAACAATACACCACCCCTTTGCCTTCAAACTCTTTTTCTCCAGCCACATCTAGCCTTCTCCTTCTTCCTCCAGAAGCCACTAAAATTGTTTTTGTTTCAATATCTTTTCCATTCTGAAGATGAACTTTCCAGCCCAACGCTAGCCCTTCAATCTTCTCTACTTTATCTACTAATGACCCTTCTTCAATTTCCACATCCTCTTGCGCTCTTAAATGCTCTTCCATTTTTTTAGCCAATTCAAAACCAGAGATAGATTTAGTACCTATCCAATTTTGAATTTCTGAAGCCACAGAAGATTGTCCGCCAAAACTTTCTGTAATTAAAATAAATTTAATCTTTTTTCTAGAAGCGTAAATAGCCGCAGAAATCCCTGCAGGGCCACCACCAATAATGACAAGATCGTACATTTTTATTTTTTTAAATCCAAAAGATCTTCTAGAACCATTCTATCAAAACCAATAACTATCTCAGATCCAATCTCAATAACAGGAACACCCATCTGGTGAGTTTTATTAATCATTTCCTCTCGTCCCTTTTCATCAGTGGACACATTAATCTCCTCGTAATTAATATTATTTTTATTAAAAAACTCTTTTGCTTTTTGACAATAAAAACAACTAGGAGTTGAATATATTTTAACTTTTTTTTGCATTTTATTAATTATTTTAACATTGAATCAATGAGTGTTTTAAATTCACTAAAAGGATATGCTCCTTCTATAAGAGTCTCATTAACAAAGAAAGCTGGCGTACCATTAACTCCTGCTTTTTTACCCATTTCAGCATCATAAATCATTTTAGAATCATATTCTCCAAACTCTAAACAGTTATCTATCTTATCAATATCAATTCCCATATTTACAGCTAGTTCTTTAATTTTATTAATATCTGTCAAAGATTCTTGATTATTAGCTAAAATTTTATCAAGCTCCCAAAATTTGCCTTGTTCATTAGAGCAATACAAAACTTCCATTGCTTCATTGCCACTGCCATGTCCTGGAAAATATCTATAAATTAATTTAACATCACCAGAGCCAACATAATTATCAATTATATTTGGAATAGGAGGTGTCCAATCTGGCATTCCTTGTTTAAGATAATCCATAACTTCTTCGTTCCCTCCAGCTGCGGCAGCGCAAAATGGACAAGAAGGATCAGAATAAATAAAAACTGTTACCGGAGCATTCTCTTCTCCTAAAACAATATCATTTTCTTGTATCTCAAAAGGATTTCCAGCTATTACTGAACCTATGTTCGCCTCGCCTTGTCCAGAAACACCTAGTCCCTTGCTATATATAACCGAACCGCCTATTAAAACCGCCGCTATTAAAATACTAGCCGATAAAACATAATTGCTCTTATTATTGTTATTATTGGTATCCATGTTTCAAATTTAAAATTTAAATATCAAAATGTAAAATTTTAGACACTTACACTTTGAATTATTGTTGCCACGACTTTATTTTAATTTAATTATATAATAATACTATACTATAGAATACAAATCAAAATCAATTTTAAAATTATCCAATTTTGGATTTTGAATTGTCATTTTGATATTTGATTAAGCAACCTCTAAACAAATGTTTTCACGAATTAATAAGAAAAATTTTATATTAAGTTCTAGGCACGACAACGAGGCCGTGGTTTTACCACGCCGAGGCGGAGCAACGAAGAACTTAAATAAAATTTTCTTACTCAAAGAGAACCTTGATTTTGTCCAATCCCTTCGTTATGTTTCCTCAAAGTATATTCATACATTTTCGTTAACAAGCCTTGGTCTTAGTCAAAATCAAGGTTTTAATTCTGTAAAAATATTTATTTAGAAGTTGCCAACATTTTACATTTACTATCATGGAATCATTTTCAAAAATAAAACAAATAAATATTTTCTTAGGCGATACCGCTATATTTTATCTTTCTCTACTTCTAACGCTTTGGCTAAGATATGGTTCTGAATTTTACGGACAATTCACTGATTCACATGTAGGACCTTTTACTATAGTTTTGGCTGTTTGGATTTTAATTTTCTATATCGCTGGACTTTACGATTTTAAATCACTCAAAAGCGATTTGGATTTTGATAAAAAATTCTGGTATTCCATGCTTTTTAACGCTACCTCCGCAACAATTTTCTTTTACCTAAGTCTTAATATTAACGTAGCTCCAAAAACCAATCTTTTTATTTTCCTTATAATATTTAGCGGAATAGGATATTTTTATAGACAAGCAGTAAATATCATTCTTGGCAAAAGTAATCCAGCAAATAAAATACTTTTAATAGGAGACAACAAAATCATACAAAAAATAACTTCTTATCTAAAAAACAATAACCAGTTAGGTTACGAAATAAAATCATGGATAAAAGATGGACTAAAAGATAAAGAGCTTGAAGATTTATATCAAATAATTTCTGAAAATAAAATAAATACTATAGTTATTCCCTCGTATATCAAGAAAGACGTCAAATCTTCTAGTCTTATATATAAAATGCTTTTAGAAGGAATAGGTGTTATAGACTTAGCTAATTTCTATGAATTAGTTTTTAAAAAAGTTCCTTTAACCGAATTAGAAGAAGTGTGGTTTTTAGAAAACATCACAAAAAAACATAAAATTTATGAAATTTTAATTACGCCACTAGAATATATTTTAGCGCTATTAATGTTAATTACGCTTTCTCCTTTTCTCTTATTGATTACTCTGGTCGTGAGATTATCTTCAAAAGGGTCAGCTATATTCAAACAAAAAAGAGTTGGTAAAAACGGCAAAGAATTTACTATATATAAATTCCGAACTATGAAAATAGACGCTGAAAAAAACGGCCCACAATGGGCAAATTATTTTAATGATAATCGCGCTACTAAAATAGGAAAGTTTTTAAGAACATCTCATATAGACGAATTGCCACAACTAATCAATATTTTAAAAGGTGAACTTTCTTTTATAGGACCAAGACCAGAAAGGCCTGAGTTTGTAGCTGAATTAAAAAAAGAAATTCCTTATTATGAATTGCGTCATTTAACTAAGCCTGGAATAACTGGATGGGCGCAAATAAATTTTCGCTACGGAGCCACAGTAGAAGAGGCATACGAAAAAACCCAATTTGATATTTATTACATTAAAAATAATTCTCCTTTTTTGGATTTAAGCATCTTGCTTAAAACTATTAAGTTTTTGTTTACTAACAACTAAATAAAAAAAAGTAAAACAAAAAATATTTATATATTACTTTTTCAACAACTCTTTAATACCGTTTTTAAACTTCATTTTTGGTTGCCATCCTAAAAATTTTTTAGCCTTGAAAATATTCGCTAAAGTCTCACGCACCTCACCTCTTCGTTGCGGAGCAAATACGCACTTACCACTTTCAAGTAACTCTTTTTCTGAAGTTTTTTCTGGCAATTCCAAAACCAACCTAGCAATATTCCAAATAGAATAATTTTCTCCAGATCCAATATTTATAATTTCTGCCTTGCCAACTTTTTTCGATTCCATCGCTAAAATATTAGCATTAACCACGTCTCCAACCCAAGTAAAATCACGACGTTGATGCCCGTCTGGTACAATTGTCAATGATTTTTTCTTTTTTAATAATCCTAAAAATAACCCAATAACAGTTGGGTAAGCGCCATCTGTTTCGGTAGTTTGTCTAGGTCCATAAACATTAAAATACCTAAGGCAAACTGTCTCGGGTCCACCAGTCATAATTCCCAAATCAGACATTAGCATTTCGCCCATTCTCTTTGTAGAGCCATAAGGATGTAAGGATTGCGAAACTATCTTCTCGTCTTCTAGTGTAGGAATCACAGTATCGCCATAAGCGGAGGACGAGGCTGAATAAACCACTCTTTTAACACCATATTTTTTAGCACACACTAACACATTTCTTGTGCCAACAGTATTAGCTTTAAAATACAAATCTGGATCTTCAAATGAAGGTTGAATCCTAGCCAAGGCCGCAGTATGAAAAATTCCGTCAACACCTTTGAATAAATATTCAATATCATTTTCATTAAAAATGTCTAATTTGTAAAATTCAGCCTTAGGATTGATGTTCTCTTTTTTCCCTGTCACCATATTATCAATTATTAAAACCTTATATCCCTTCTTGATTAACGCATCAACTATATGAGAACCAATAAATCCCGCCCCACCAGTAACAATATATTTCATAAATTATATAACAATATACATTTACAAAATGTTATATTTATATTATGTCTATTAATAAAATTAAAAATCTTCTGTTTAAAAACGAAGGACTAAAACAAACAATTGCCAAAAATACTTTTTGGTTATTTTTTGGACAAATTTCTGGACGACTTTTACGAATGGCGCTTATAGTTTTCGCCGCTAGAATATTAGGTCCATCCAGTTGGGGTGCTTTTTCTTATGTAATGGGAATAGTAGCCTTTATGATTATTCTCTCTGATATGGGTATGAGTGCTATCGTTATTAGAGAATCAGTCAAAAACCCAGAAACTTCTAAAAAATATTTTTCTACTGTTTTTTATATAAAACTTATTCTATTAGCTATAGGAATGTCGTTTTTGGTTTTTGGAGCTCCATATCTTTCTAATATCCCAGAAGCAAAAACACTTATTCCGCTAATCGCCTTAATACTTCTTTTCGACAGTCTTAGAAATTTTGGATTTACCATAAGCCGAGCCAAAGAAAAAATGCAATATGAAGGAATTGATGAAATACTTACTAATCTTTGTATTACTGGTTTCGGAATTTACTTTTTAATATTAGCGCCAACTAGCCAAAGCCTTGCTTTAGGATATTTATTAGGAATAGTTATTGGTTTTCTCGCAATTGCTATTGCTCTTAAAAACCGATTTAAAATATCTATCAGCGAATTTGATTTTTCTTTAATTAAACCAATATTAAAATCTTCTTTACCTTTTGCGTTGGCAAGTTTTTTAGGAGCAATAATGCTTAATACGGATTTGATTATGCTTGGCTGGATGCGTTCATCAGAAGAGGTTGGTTTTTATTCAGCTGCACAAAAACCAGTACAAGCTTTTTATACTCTTGCCTCTCTGTTCGCTATTAGCATTTTCCCCGCACTTACTAAAGCTATAAAAGAAAATTTAATAAATGCTAAAAAACTTTTAGAAAGAACTGTATCTGTTTCATTTCTAGTGGCTATTCCTATGGCATTAGGAGGAATAATTTTAGGAGATCAAATTATTAACCTTCTTTTTGGAGCTCAATATCAATCTAGCGCTGTCGCTTTCCAAATTTTAATGTTTACAACTTTAATAATTTATCCATCAGTAATAATAAGTAATTCTATTTTAGCTCATGAACAACAAAAAAACTTTATCACTTTTTCTATGATAGGAGCTATCGGCAATATCGTTTTTAATATTCTTTTAATTCCTAAATTTGGAATAACTGGGGCAGCTATTTCTACAATTTTTACTCAAATTGCTTCCAATTGTTTTATTTGGACAAAAATGCAAACAATAAATCCTTTTGTTGTTTTGCCTAATATCAAAAAAATGATTTTAGCTGGAATTGTAATGGCTATCACAACTTATTTATTAAAAAATATCAGCTGTCCGCTGATATTAAACATAATTATTTCCGCCCCTATCTACTTCCTCGTGCTAAAAATCCAAAAAGAGAAATTACTTAAATTTTAATATAAGGAAGTCCGACTTCCTTAGATAATTTTATTTTCTTGATTTTTCTAAAGCCATTACTCTTTTTTCTAAAAGAATAAATTCATCCCGTCCAACTTTTTCTTTGAGCTCATTGCGAATGATATGTAATTCATCAAAAACCGCATCAAATTTATAATTAACTTCACTTCTAAATTCTCTAAATTCTTCATGGTTTTTATCAATCTTAACATCCAATGCTTGATGACTTTCCAAAACTGAACTAAGTTTAGAATCCATACTTTCTAAAATAACTCCAAACTGCCGTTCAGGAATTGATGATTGTTTTTTATTTATTTTCTTTTTCATACCAAGTAATAAAAAATTAATTATTATTTACTTTGTTAAATATACCACACTCAAAAATGAAAATCAAAATCAATTGATTTTTAATATTTGGAAGTCGGACTTCCAAATATTATTGCCCTAACGGTATCCAAAAAATCGTAGCCGCTGTTCCTGTATTAGTTACAACCTTCCAATAATCCCCTTTTCTTACAGGAACCGTTCCAGAACCTCGTCTATTGCCTGTTACTACGCCAGCAACCCATGCCCTTACAATAGTTGGAGGATTTGCGCTGTCAGTTAGAATGCTAGAAGTACTATCTAGTGTGTGTATAACTACAAATCCATCAGACTCTGCTAAATAAGAAGTGTCAGCTGATTTACTTTCCCACGCACCAAACATATCTACGGTTCCAGAAACAGAGAGTCCATCATTAACAGTTAAATTGCCATTAATCCCCACTCCATTCCAAAATTGAGCATTACCACCAACTTCTAAGGTATTATTACTAAAAATATTTCCAGCGAAAATAGAAGAACCTGTGTCACCTGGAGAATCGGTAAGAGAAGACGATGTTAACCCAAGCAAATCAAGATTTCCCTTGAATTTTATTCGGGCGGTGGAAGCATAATAAACAGTTGATTGATTATTAAAACTATCATTTCCTCCAATTACATAAACATAACCATTAGCAACAACTGAAGAATGTCTAACTCTAATTCCCGGCAAAGCATTGGCATTAGTAGACCAAGTTCCAGTTGAGCCGTCGCTGTTAAGTTCAGCATAATAAACAGTGGATCTATAACCGCCAGTATCACCCCCTCCAATTATATAGACATAACCATTAGCAACAACTGAGGAGTGATTACTTCGAGCAGCTGGCAAAGCATTGGCATTAGTAGACCAAGTTCCAGTTGAGCCATCGCTATTAAGCTTGGCGTAATAGACGGTGGATAAAACATTAGTTTTGTCCCATCCTCCAGTTACATAAACATAACCATTAGAAACTGTTGCGGGACGATTACCTCCAATAGCTGGTAAAGCATTGGCATTAGTAGACCAAGTTCCAGTTGAGCCGTCGCTGTTAAGTTCAGCATAATAAACAGTGGATTGATAATTAGTACCATCATAACCTCCGATTACATAAACATAACCATTAGCAACGACTGAAGAATGAACATATCGAGTAGTAGGCAAAGCATTAGTATTAGTAGACCAAGTTCCAGTTGAGCCATCGCTATTAAGCTTGGCGTAATAGACAGTGGATACATTAGCTCCTCCAATTACATAAACATAACCATTAGCAACGACTGAGGAGTGACCATATAGAGCGACTGGCAAAGCATTGGCATTAGTAGACCAAGTTCCAGTTGAGCCATCGCTGTTAAGTTCGGCGTAGTAAACGGTAGACACAGCACTGCTGTCATCGTATCCTCCAATTACATAAATATAACCATTAGCAACGATTGAAGAGTGTGAATCTCGAATAGCTGGCAAAGCATTAGTATTAGTTGAAAAACTATCTAATGATGCATCTCCAACTATCTCAAGGAGAGAGGTCGGACTTACAGTCCCAATCCCAACATTGCCGGCATCAGTGATAGTCATTCTGTTATCAACATTCCAAAAACGCAAATCATCAGTAGTGTCATCTTGATAAATACCCCAATATGGACTATCAACACTTTGAATATCTAATTCCGCGTTACCGCTGGCGGTTTTTAAGTGTAATAATTTATTCGGAGCCGACGTCCCGATGCCGACGTTTCCGCCATTAGTAACAATCAAATTGGTAACCGTGGAAGAACCAACGACAAACGCCGGGCCGGTAATTCCGTTTGGATTGACGGATAGAAGTCCCCAAGGAGTAGTGGAAGCGATGCCGACGTTGGCAGTAGATTCCTTCACATACAGTTTGCCGTTTCCCAAGCTGACATTGCCGCTCATGTCAATCGCAAACCGAGGAGTCCAGACGCCGTTTAAATGATTACTAAACATCTGAATTCCTGTGTGCCCAGCGAGATTCAATTGGAATGTGTCAGATAACCAGATGCGAGCATTCTGCGTCCAGGAACTGTAATCAAATGATAATCCATACGTATCAGCATTTTTAATCCTGATTTCGCCGGTATTAACTGTTAATTTCCCATCTGGATCCGTCGTCCCGATGCCGACTTCTCCACTTTGTTCTATTACCATAACAGATCCAAGATTATTTCTAAAATCAAAAATATCATCAGCAGTAGGAGGAGCATAAGTAGCAGAAAAAGTAAGAGGACTATTTCCGGTAGCTGGTTTTCCAATACTATTATAAACATTTAAATTAGCATCACTAAATGTGAACCCAATTTTATTCCCATAAGGCAAGGTTAATTTTTCTGCTGGAGCCGTCGTCCCGATGCCGACGTTGCCGCCATTAGTAACAATCAAATTGGTAACCGTGGAAGAACCAACGACAAACGCCGGGCCAGTAATCCCGTTTGGATTGACAGATAGAAGTCCCCAGGGAGTAGTGGAAGCGATGCCGACGTTGCCGCCTTGCATTATATTCATAACTGGTGCATTACCACCAATTTGAACTGCTATATCATCATTATTAAGTCCAGTCTCGGATATAATACGGACACTAGGCAATCCACTCGCTGCTGTTCTTCTACCTTGAATGGTAAAACCATCCCCAGCACTTCTTGCACCTATTGTATTTATATACATTCCCCCTCCGCCAGTTCCTACATAAAGACCAGCACCAACTGAAAAGGCCCCACTAAAAGTTGCCGAACTTGATACACGCAATGTTCCATTAACATCTAATTTATACCCCGGATTCGTCGTCCCGATGCCAATGTTCGTAGTAGAAGCCGTCAAAGTCCCCGAGCCGTCGGGAGGATTGGCGGATGGGTTGGTCCAGGCGAATGTGGTACTTATCATTAGCGTTAAGACAATGATAGTGCTGAAAAGTATTGTTTTTAGTTTGTACATGCTAAATGTAATTCAATAGTAATTATTTTAAAAAGAGTAATTATTAGGAAAGAGTAATTATTTTGAGAAGTAATTCAATAGTAATTAGATAATAATCGTAATTTTGTGGTAATTCAATGGAAATTCGATGGTAATTATTTTTTAAAATGTAATTCTATAGAAATTTGGTTGTAATTCTGTTGTAATACGATTGAATTTCTACTGAATTTCTACCGAATTACGATTGTATTACTAACTTTTGAATTTCTACTGAATTACTATTGAGTTACTATTTTTTAGTTACTCTTTAATTACTATTGTTTTGCTATTGTATTACTATCTTTTTATTATACAACAAATAATAATTTTTTACCTGCAATGTTGTTTATAAAAAAATAAACTTATCCACAGCTCTTTTTATTTGACGAAAAAATATAAATCATGTTAATCTTCCAATAAGATCACCACGAAAAAGCCCCTCTAAGGTTTCGTCCTTATGGGGCCTTTTTCTTTTTAAGCTCTAATTTTGACCGCAGATTGCTTATGAAATTTAAATACTTTTTGTCATTTTTATTTATCTTCTTCAGAAGCGCCGAGTATTTATTTTGATTTGGAATCAGAATGCATTCAAGTTTGTCGTTCTTGACTAAATAATCCGCTAGACAATAAAAATCACCGTCTCCAG
>JAHILT010000031.1 GCA_018896875.1 Patescibacteria group bacterium | reverse complement strand
TTTCTTTTATTTCTTTAGAAGAGTCGGAAAGATATATAGCATTTCCTAAGGACTTACTCATTTTTGTCTTACCATCAATTCCTATTAACCTAGAATTTTCTGAAACTAACGCTTTCACCTTATCGAATACTTTCCCGTATGTTTTATTGAAGGACTCTACTATTTCGTTGGTCTGCTCAATCATTGGTAATTGATCTTCTCCAACAGGAACTACAGTCGCTTTAAATCCTAAAATATCAGCTGCCTGACTTATAGGATACATAACAAATCCTACGGGCACTCCTCTTCCAAAATTTTTTTGTTTTATTTCTGTCTTAACAGTTGGATTTCGTTCTGCTCTAGTTAAAGAAACTAAATTCATAAAATACCCAAATAATTCAGACAATTCTGGAATTTGAGATTGAATTAAAATCACGGTTTTTTTAGGATCAATCCCTGTGGCCAAATAATCTAAAGCAACATCAAAAACTGCCTCACGAATTTTTTCGGGGTTATCTATATTGTCAGTAAGAGCCTGAGCATCAGCAATCATTATAAATTGCTGATATTCATCTTGTAATTTAATTCTATTTTGCAAAGAGCCAACATAGTGACCTAAATGAAGTCTTCCTGTCGGCCTATCGCCTGTTAAAATAATATTTTTCATCCCACACATAACTTACACGGCCAACGAATTACTAAGTCTTTCTTTAAGGCGACGTAATCCTTGGGCATGTAATTTTAATGATTGCTCACGACTATAAGCATCTTTTTCCGAAATATAAGTTTCGCAATATATTAATTTCCACGGCATATATTTTTTAGTATGATATGACTTTCCTTGATTATGTATTAATAATCTCTTTTTTAAATCAGATGTACAACCCACATATAAATTCTTGTTTTTTAATGATTGTAATAAATAAACGCAATACATAATCAGTGTAAGTTATGTGTGGGACAAGTTCCTTATAATTTTAACACTCTTTTCAAAAGAACTATATAATCCAAAAGATGTCGTGTTACTAAGAAATTTTCTCTTACATACTCTCTTCCAAATTCTCCCATAGCTTTTGCCTCCTCTTTGTTCTCTAATAAATAAATAGCCTTTTTAGCAAACTCATCGTAATCATAGGCATCGTCAATTAAAAATCCATTTTTACCTTCAATTATTTGCAAGGGAATGCCGCCAACCCTAGAGGCAATCACGGGAGTTCTTTTCCATAATGCCTCGCTTACGGTCAAGGCAAATCCTTCTTTTGTAGATTTTTGAAGTACCACTGCTGATGCTTTTTGGAGAGCATTTACCGCAAGGTCATTGTTTTTAACATTTACAATAAGTTGTACGTCAGTCATATTCTTTGCTCTTTCAGCCACTTGTTCATAAATAGTGATAGATTCTGGATCATCATCGGCTACATTTCCTAATAATACCAAATGACAATCAACTTCTTTTTTTATTTTTTTAAAAACTTCTAATACGCCAATAGGATCCTTCCATATATCGTAACGTGATACTTGAGATATAATTGGCTTGCCTGTAGGAATATTCATTTCAGAAAGAAGTTTTCGTGTTTCTTCGTCTGATAAATCTCTATTTTTATCATTAAGAGGATCAATAGATGGATGGATGATTGTTTGAGGAGCATCTATGTCTTTTTTAAAATATTTTTCATCAGAAACAATTATTTCATCATATTCAGAAATAAATTGCTTAAGATACTCCCATGCCCGTTGATTAGGTTTTGTGATATCAATATGACAACGCCAAATCCAAGGCTGATTTTGTCCTTTTTTAAAAAAACGAATACTTGGCAAGGGCTGAGGATCATGAACAATAACGACATCATGTTTATCCCAATGATTAAAAATAGAATTATTATAAACTACGCTTTCATATAATGTTTTCTGATCTTCTTCTAAATCCATTGGATCCCCTTGAAGCATATTATGAAATGATTTCGTAATATTAAAAAAAGAAGGCGTACCTTTAAGTAACCTCCATCCGCATGATATTCCTATATCATTAAACAAAAGAATAAGCGTATTAAGCATTTCTGCTACGCCTCCTCCATTATAAGTGGAGTTCATATGAATAATACTTTTCCCTTCTAATGGTTTTGCCGCTTGATAAATCTCATTAATTTTTTCTTCGCCTACCACCTTCGCATAATCTTTAAGTGAAATATTGTGCATATTGTAAAATATTACAATAATAAACATAAATATAAAAGCCTCTTTCGGAAAAATCCGAAAGAGGCTTTGTTACTATTAGGAGGAATGTTTAAAATTCTTTGCTGAAACAATTCTTACCATTCCATCAAGTCTATCAAACTCCACGTTAACAGTTCTACGCAATCGAAAAATTCGACGCAATTCAAGAACCACTATGACATTCGGCATTAGTAACGGAGCAGTAGGAATGTTGCACGAATTCAATCTGTCTTGTCGAAGTTTTACAAGTGCTTGACGAATACGAGAATTCCAAAGAACGAAATCCTTTCTGTCGGTGTTACTGAATATTACCATTGTTGTTCTACACAAAACTTTACGCCTGTTTTTAGCCTGTTTTTGTTCTATCATTAACTTCCTCCTTTTGATTTTAAAAGTACAACGTTAAGTGATTAAAATATCATATTCACTCTTAAAAGTCAATAGAGCAACAAAAAACTCCGTTTTCTACCCATGATTTTAAATTAAAGTGGGTGGACTTAGTTTATTGCCACAGCAACAAACGATTTTGTCCTCCCTGAAATAAAAGATTAATCTGGGGGATAACGGAGTTTTCTTAACCTCTTTCAAGGTTAATTTCATTATAACATATTTAAAAAATCTTATCCTTCAAACTGTTAATATCTTTTACTCGTTTATATTGTCCAAATTAGAGCCTAACTTGCTAATATTTTCCAACGCGATACTTGTAAATTTTATTTAGAACAAGGAGCGAGGAGGAAATCGCAGTTTAGGAATTATTAGCAAGTTAGGCTCTTGTCATAAAGTATCTTATCTCTAACGTTATTATAAGTATAAATCTCATCTTCTTTAAACCAAATATTTATTTCATAATCTGAATCAAACTCACTAGAAGAAGCGTGGATTAAGTTTCTTACGGCTCTATCGTCATTATCAGCTAAAGCATAAGAATCTACAGTATAATCCCCTCTAATCGTTCCTACTGCCGATTGTAAGGGTTCAGTAGAGCCAACTAACTTTCTAGTAATACTAATGGCCCTATTCCCTTCAAGTACTAAAGCTACAACTGGCCCAGAAGACAAAAATCTTACTAATCTATCTATAATTTGTTGCCCTAAAACTTTAGGATTTTCATTACTTTCAATCCCAGATTTCTTTTTGCTTTCTATGGATCGATTTCCTAACGCTGTAATTTCTTCTTCATTCTTAACATAATGTTTATATGCTTCCTCTTTGCTAGGAATTACAAATTTCATAGCAATTATTTTCAAACCAATTTTTTCAAAACGGCTAATAATTTCCCCTATTAAATTTCTTTGAACTGTGTCTGGTTTTAATAAAACCAAAGTTTTTTCTTTTTGTAATTTCATAATTTGTTTATAATAACATAAAATTTAAATATCAATAGTATAAATTTTTAATTCATTATTATTATTTATTATTTTTATAATTCCGTCTTCTCTGGTCAAAAGAATTTGAGAACCAACATCTGCTAATCTTTTAAGCGTTTCATTGGCTGGATGTCCATAATTATTTTTCCCAACCTCAATAACTGAAATTTTTGGTTTTACTTTTTTTAAAAATTCTAAACTAGAAGAAAATTTAGAACCATGATGAGGAACTTTTAAAATATCAGCTGTAATATCTTCTGATGAATTAACCAATGCTTTTTCTGCAGAAAATCCAATGTCCCCCGTGAAAAGAGTTCTTACTCCTTCGCTTTCCAATAAAAACACCAAACTAGAGTCATCTATATTGCCATAAATAGAGCTCGTCGAATTAACAATATTCAAATATGATTCCGAATAAATAATTTTATCTTTCTTGTAAAGAATAATTTTAGGAATATTCTTTTCAAGAATAATCCTATCAAACTCTTTCCAATTTTCACTATCTATATCTTCTCCATTGTACAAAACAGCTCCAACCTTATAATTTTTAAGTATTTTTATTAATCCGCCAAAATGATCAATATGCGGATGAGATACAATAACTAAATCAATATATCTATTTGCTCCTAAAATTTTTTCTAAATTAAGCTGAAGATTTCCGCCAATAGGTCCGCCATCAATCAAAAACTTTACATAATTACCGCTTTTCCCTGGTAAAAGAACCAAAGAACTGTCTCCTTGTCCAATTTTTAAAAAATAAAATTCGGGAGTAGATAAATAAGACGGAAACAAGACAAAACACCAAATAATTAAATTAAGTGCTATCAAAAATAAAAGTGTGATTTTAAGAAATTTAAAATTATTTTGCATTATAGGAAATTAGTTTAAATTTATTGATAAGCGGAGAAAAGAAATAAGAGGGGCTAAGGAAGAAAGACTAGTGGCTAGTGGCTAACTACTATTTTTGTTTCGTTTATTGAAAAATAAAATAAAAATAAGAATAAGAGAATAGTAAATTACACAAAAAGTTAAAGTAATGTTTTGCGTTTTTAGCAACAGAGTGAATTTAGAAAAAATATCTATAATAAAAAATTCATAAGAAATTAAAACACTTACTAATCCGCCCAAAATTTTAGCCAAAAAAACAGAGAATAATCCAACGCCAGCCATAATAAATCCAATAGCCATTGTAAATGGAATCACCCCTAATATCAAAATATTAGCCAATATAGAGCCCAAGGAAAAAGTTCCAAAACTAGACAATAGAATTGGTAAAGCCATAATTTGAGCCGACGCAGTAATAACCATATTTTCTTTCCATGATAAAAATCCTGGTGATTGAATTTTAAATAATTTTTTAAAAACCGGAGATAAATAAACAATTCCTAAAAGAGCAGCGAAGGAAAGTTGAAATCCAATGTCAAAAAGTAAAACCCTAGGATTAAATAAAACCATAATAAAAGCAGACACAACGATAGCATTGCGAGGATTAAATATTCTTTCTGTTTGGGTAGACAAAAGAAGAATGATACCCATAATAGCGGCTCTCACGATAGAAGCCTCTGCTCCGGCCATCATTACAAACAAAATAATTACTGAAATACTAAGATAAAAAGAAACTGCTGTACTAAAAAATGAAGCCAATAATAAACCTACAGACCAAGCAATAATAGAAATATTGTATCCAGAAAGAGCCATTAAATGAGTTGTCCCACTCAGCGACATCTTTTCTTCAAATTCTTTTGAGAAATCTTCTCTACTACCAATTGTAATGCCAGATAAAAACGCTGCTTGTTTTTTAGGGATACTAGTCTTAAAAATAGTTTTTATCTTCTCCTTAAAATTAACTAATTTGGATTTTATAAAATTACCTTTATTTTTTTCTATTAATTCAATGTTTAAAAAAGAAGCTTGTCCAAAAACTCCCCGGCTTAAAAAATAATTACTATATTTTTCGGGAAATTTATTTATCGCTCCTTGGAATTTAATTAAATCGCCATATTCAAATTGAGGGTAAAGATTGATATTTAAACTTACTTTGCCTTTGTGAATATTGATTAAATCAACTTCTAATTGTTGATATTTATCAAAGCTTTTAACATTTTTAACAACGCCTACAAAATTTCCCTCTGTTCCAAAAGGAATGTTTATGTTTTCAAGCTGAGCATAAGAAAAAAATTGATAATAAACAACGCCTAAAATTGCGATTAAAATGAACAAAGCAAAAGTATTTCTACGTATAAGAAGAAAATAAGAAAAAATCAAAAGAATAATTAATAAAACTAAATAAAGATTTTGATTAAAGATAAAAAATAAAAAAATGCCTAATAAGAAAGATAGGCAAAACCAAAAAACTCCTTCATGAGTATTTATCCCGCCACATAAATTATGTGGGGGATTTATTTTTTTAGTCATGAAATAAATATTTGAGTTAGTCTCCGATAATAATTTTTACAGCAGCGCGAGCTAAATTTGTAATATTACCTCCGCTTACCTCTTTCTTAATTTTGTCCATTCCAATTGTTTTCCCACTTGAAAGATAAAGCGTATTTCTTTCAATATAGCCCATCTTCTTACCATCGATCCTGTAAATATCATTGCTTGAAAAATACCCAAGTTTTCTACCAGAATTATCTCTAATATTACTGCTTTCTACCCAGCCAATTTTTACTCCTCCTCTGGTTATATCGTTTCCTATAATTTTTATCATATTCCTAAAATTGTTTGTTCTTTAATGTTTTTAGTCTCTTCTTTTTTATTTTCTAATGCATTGGACGCTTTTCTGTAATCACAATAATCACAACTAAGTCCAGCCTCGGGAATATCGTCAGACATCAAACATCTTTTCGCTTCTAAAATAACATTTTCCAACCAATCTGTATCTCCAGCATAAGGAATAATTTTTACATTAAATTCTAATTTACCATCAAAAGCTTCGGCGTCTCGTTTCCCATTACAATAAACAAAATATCCTGTATCGGAAACTTTAAAATCATTTTTTCGTAAAAGCCATTGATAAAATTCCATCTGTCTTTTATATCCTTTCTGCCAAGGAGCGTTTAAATTTACTTCGCTGTCCTTGCTTGTAGCTTTGTAATCAACAACATATAATACGCCCTTTTTATCAACCCAAACATCATCTACTGCTCCAGTTAAAATAAGATTAGCTGGTTCGTAAAGATATTGAACTCCTTTGAAATTTTCTCGCCATTCATCCATTTTTGGATGACTAAAAGGCACGAGATTTAATTTATAAGTTTTCATAAGCGGATGGGCTTCATTGACCGCTCTATGAATATCAAATTCTTTTTTTAACAATAAATCTACCGCGCTATTAAGATTAAAAGGAAATCCTGGAGGGCGTCCTGTTCCTAATCGTCTATCCAAATAAAAACAACGCGGACATTGCATAAATAAATCAATTTTAGAACGACTCAATTTAAAAGGTTTTATGCTCTTAGGATTAAAAAGATGCGTTGTTCTGTTGGAATTATAAAATTGGGACATAATATAATAATATCATAAATATACGAAGCAACGAATTTATTAACGAATTGTTCAATCATGCGAATATATTGCGAATTTAATTCGTAGTAATTCGTCAACTTATTCGTTATTTCGTATTGAAAGTAATTCAAAGTCTTTTTGGAGAAGAGGCATTTTGGAAGCATTGTAAATAGCGGTAGCAGGATGGAAAAGCGGTACTATTTTTACTATGCTGTAAGAAGATTTTACCTCAAAGACGCTCCCATGGATTTTTCCGATAGTATCAAATTTCGGCAAAAGATTAAACTTCTCCATAATATACCGCATAGAAATACGACCTAATGTAGCAATAATTTTAGGCTGGATTATCTCTATTTGTCTATCTAAAAATGGAGCATAAAAATCAATATCTTCAGAGGACGGATCACGATTTTCTGGAGGGCGATCTTTCACTAAATTAGTTATATAAACATCTTTTCTATTCATTCCTATATGATTCAAAAGTTTGTCTAATACCTTCCCAGAAGCCCCACAAAACGGACGTCCTGATTCAGCCTCTTTACGACCAGGGGCTTCTCCAATAAACATTATTTTAGAATTACAATCCCCTTCTCCAATAACTGGAAAGACTTTATTCTTTTTTCTTTCGGCATAGAGTGGAGAATTTTTTGCGTCTAGGACTTCGTCGCGGATAGCTTTTAATAATTCGTCTTTGTTTTTCATAGTTATGATACTGATATACGAATATTACGAACGATACAAATAAGATTATTTAAATATACAAAAATTTAAAGATTTAAAAAAGACTGGGGTTCCGTACTCCTCCTTTGTAAAACAACGGGCGGGAGCCAGGAATGACAAAGGGAAAAAGAAAGAAAATTGATTAATTGTTTTATTTTCTGATTAAAAAAGATATTAAAAACAAAACGAATCCAACAAGTATAATTGTAGCTCCCGCTGGAATGTCTAAAATTATGGAAATAATAATTCCTAATGCAACTGAGCAAACAGCAAAAAATGACGAAAAAAACAATGTATTTTTAAAACTTGTTTTTAATTGCAAAGCAGAAACAGCCGGCAATATCAAAAGAGAAGAAACGAGCATAACACCAACAATTTTAATCGCCAGCACAACAGCAATAGCAGTCAAAACCACCAATAAAGAATTTATAAATTCAGTTTTAACTCCCGTTGTTTTAGCATAATCTTCATTAAAACTTACAGAAATTAATTCATAATAAAATAAATAGACTATTAATAAAACCAATAAAGATAAGCCCATAGAAATATACATCTCAATAGAACTTATGGCTAAAATATTCCCAAATAAATAACTAAATAAATCAACGTTAAATCCCCCTGAAAGACTAGACAGTATTATACCCCCAGAAACTCCTAGCGCTGAAACTATCCCTATGGCTGAATCTCCGTACATTCTTCCTTTTTTTGCTAATTTCAAAATTAATAATGAAGATAAAGCAACAATAGGAATAGCAATATAAATTGGATAAAGACCTAAAAATAATCCTACGGCTACCGCTCCAAAACTTACATGCGATAAACCATGCCCGATTAAAGATAATCTTTGCAACACAAGAAAAAGACCTAAAACAGAACAAGATATTGCCACAAAACTACCTGCTATAAAAGCTTTTTGTACAAAAGAATATTGGATTATTTCTAAAATTTCCATATTAAATAATGATAATTAATTTGGTTTTTGGTGATGACGATGACGGTGATAGCAAATAGAATGTTGCATAGCTGTCCCAAAATATTCTGCCATTTTTTTAGATTCACAAAAATCGTTGAATGATCCATAAAAAACTAATTTCTCATTTAAATACAAAAGTTTATTGGCAAATTCTCCAACGCAACCGACATCATGACTAACCAAAAGTATTGTAACCCCTTTGTCTTTATTAAGCTTGTTTAAAGTAACAAAAAAAGTCTCGCGGATTTCTGGATCAAGAGCAGTCGTCGGCTCGTCTAAAATTAAAATTTCTGGATTACTAACTACGGCATGAGCTAAAAAAACTCTTTGCTGTTGTCCACCAGATAACTCTCCTATAAGTTTATTTTTTATATCTATTATTCCTAAAAGCTCTAAAGCTTTCATTATTTTATCCTCATCTTTTGCACTTATTGTCTTGGGAAAACTTTTTGTTCCTAATAAGCCTAAAGACACAATTTCTTTTACTGTGGCAGGAAAAAGAGGATTAGACAGGACCGCCCCCTGTGGAAGATATCCAATCTTGTGCCAATCCTCAAAGCTATTTGAATCAAGACCATTAACATAAATATTTCCGCTTTTTGGTTTTAATAAATTAAGAATAGCTTTTATTAAAGTGCTTTTTCCCGATCCATTTTGTCCAGTTATTATAACGTAGTCCCCTTTTTCTATATCAAAAGAAATATCTGAAAGAACTTTTCGTCCATCATAATTAACTTCTAATTTTTTAACAGAAATTATTGACATTGCATTCCTAATTTAAGATTTTCTAAATTTTTCTCCATTATAGCAATAAACGAAATGTTATTTTCAAAATCTTTTTTAGACAAATTAGAGGCCGGGTTAAGAAGCAGTAACTCAGCTCCTGTTTCGCTAGAAATAGTTTTTGCTATCTTAGGCGACAACAACTCTTCATAAAAAACATATTTTATTTCTTTTTCTTTAAGTTGTTCTATTAAAGCAATTAAATCTTTAACTGTGGGTTCGCTATTGGGCATAAATCCTTGCGCCGTCAAATAATTTAATTCATATCTTTTTGCTAAATATCCAAAAGCATAATGACCTCCGTGAATAAAAGTGTTTGTTTCACAAAAATTTAATCCTTCTTTAAAATTATCATCTAATATAGATAAATCATTTTTTAATTTTTCTGCTTCAGATGCATAAAAAATTGAATTAGCGGAATCGCTTTTAATAAGCGCGTTAGAAATAGAATCTATTATTATTTGGCAATTAGAAAAATCAAGCCATATATGTGGATCAATTTCGCCGTGTTCATGTTCATGTTCGTACTTTTCTGTATTCACATCTTCAAAATGATGTTCTTTTTCTTTGTCCTCTCCCATTAATTCCAGTCTGTCACTGAAGTTAACTATATGTAAACTTTTATTATCCAACCCATCTAAAATATCTTTAGCCCACGGCTCCATAAAATCTCCAGTATAAATAAAGATATCTGATTTATTAATTTTAATAATATCGCTTGGTTTAGGTTCGAAGGAGTGTGGCTCTATTCCCGGTGGTAAGAGCATAGATACATCAGCATTATCGCCAACAATAGTTTTGGCAAAATCATACAAAGGGAAAATAGTCGTGATTATTTTTATTTTTTCGGGCTTATCAGAAAAATTATTATCATCATTTGTAATATCTACTATAAAAATAGCCACAATAATTACTAAAACAGAGAATAATAATATTAAACGTTTTTTATTCATATGCATTATTATAACAAACTTGATTCAATTATTAGAATAAATTAACTTCAATTGCCCCCGTACCACCACGATTCATCTTGGCATTACAAAACTTTAATTTTTCACGCTTTAAAATGTTTTCTATGAAAGGTTTTAGAATGCTCTCTTTATTTTCTGAGTGAAGACCTTTCCCAGTAACTATACGTATCTTGCGAAATCCTAATGAAGAAGCTTTTTCTAAAAAATCATAAAATTCTATTTCCGCTTGGGATTTTGTAAGCATATGAAGATCTAATTCTGCACAAATTTTTTCGGAAAAAATATTTTTTTTCTTTTTCATTCCACACATAATAAAGACTCAAAAACTATTCGTTTTTTACCAAAATATCATCAATCGTATTAGACGCATCAACTACTCTATCTGCTGCGTTAGACAAGTGTCTATATACCTCTCTTGTTTTTAAAATTTTTATGGCATTATCAGGATTCTTTTTAAATAAATCTGCTAAAGCTTCTCTGTAAAAATCCTCTATCGCACTTTCTTTCTTCCGAGCATCAATAACACAATCCATAGCAAGGCGAGGATTATCCTTTATATTTCTAACTGCACAAGCTATGTCTTTAGTAGAATCGCATAGTGTCTTAACCATATCCTTAATATAAGAATCCGGCTCAACTCCCAATATGACCATTTCTTCTACGGTAGTTTCTGCGTAATCCATAATATCGTCAATAACACGAGATAAAGCGACTATGTCTTCTCTGTCTATCGGTGTAACAAATGATTTTTTTAATTTACGAATTAAAATTCTTCTTTTTTCATCGGCTTCTGTTTCTATTGCGTCAACTCTGGCCGCCATTTCTTTGGATGGATTATTTACAAAATCAACCAAAAGATTAATACCTTCTTCAGTTTTGTCAGCTTGGTCTGACATTAATTTATAAAAATCGTATTTTTTAAAAAAAGAAAAATTTATATTCATATTTTTAATTTTGTTTTTAATTTAATAATTTAAAATTGATAGAGAAGAGATTGCTTCGTTTCGCTCGCAATGACAAAAAACGGAAAATAATTGATAGTTTAAAAAATCTTATTTAATATTAGAAACGTTATTCCAGCAACCAATCCACTTACGGGAATAGTTACTAACCACACTAACGCCATGTCTTGAGCTATCTTCCATCTTACCATTTTTGACCTAAAGGCAGCACCAGCGCCCATGACCGAAGAAGAAATAATTTGACTAGTAGAAACAGGAATACCAAATAAAGAAGAAATGAAAATTACCGCTGTTGAGGAAACTTGTGAAGTAAATCCGTGTATCGGCCGAACCTTATATAGACCTGAACCTAATTTTTTGATTATTCTTTTTCCGCCAACTATTGTTCCTAAAGAAATAGCCAAGGCACAAGATATAACGACCCAATGAGGAATAATTAATTCACCTGTGGTCTGAGGAGAATAAAGTCCTAAAATGATAAGCGCAAAAACTATCACACCCATTGTTTTTTGCGCGTCATTTGTCCCATGAGACAATGACTGTGTTATCAATGAAGCAATCTGTAATTTCTTAAAAACTTTAGTAACTTTCGGCGTACAACCACGACAAATAAATAAAGTTAATTGAGTAAAGATATATGTAATGAAAAAACCAATTATTGGAGAAAGAATCATTACTAATACGATAATTGAAACCATGCTCCAATTAATCGGATTAATCCCCCATCCAAATAAAAATGCTCCTATTAAACCGCCCATTAAAGAATGAGAAGATGATGACGGGATAGCTAAAAACCATGCTGTTAAATTCCATAGAATTGCCCCGGTTAATGCTGCGAATACAACCAAAACTCCTGATGGTCCTTCTCCTAATATTCTTGGATCAACAATCCCCGACCCTATAGTTTGAGCAACGGCTGTCCCTAAAAAATATGCTCCTAAAAAATTACATCCAGAGGCAATAAAAAGCGCCCACGCTGGTTCAAGTGTTCGAGAAAAAATTATCGTCGCTACTTGATTAGCAGAATCAATAAAACCATTAGTAAAATCAAAAAACAAAGCAATCACCACTATTAAAATAGCTACTAAAAGAATCATATCCATGTTTCAAGTTTAAAATATATGCAATTTCTAAGCAAATATTTTTACAGAATTAAAACCTTGATTTTGACTAAGACCAAGGCTTGTTGACGAAAATGTATGAATATACTTTGAGGAAACATAACGCAGGGATTGGACAAAATCAAGATTCTCTTTGAGTAAGAAAATTTTATTTAAAACCACGGCCTCGTTGTCGCGTCTAGAACTTAATGTAAAATTTTTCTTATTAATTCGTGAAAACATTTGTTTAGAGATGGCTTATCAAAATGTAAAATGACAGGTCTTTATTTTTTTAGTAGCTATTTTAATAG
>JAHILT010000030.1 GCA_018896875.1 Patescibacteria group bacterium | reverse complement strand
TGTTAATCTAAAAGTTAAATATGTTATTATTGGGCATTCTGAAAGAAGATCTATGGGAGAAACTAATGAAACAATAGCTCAAAAAATAAAAGTGTCATTAGATAATGGATTAATTCCAATTTTATGCGTAGGGGAAACTAAGATAGAAAAAAACGAAGGAAAACAAAAAGAAATAATTACTAATCAAATTGAAAAGGGATTTTCTTTGATTAAAAATTATGATATGTTCATTGTTAGTCAAATTATTATAGCGTACGAGCCTGTATGGGCTATTGGCAGTGGAAAGCCCGAAATACCGGAAAACGCATTAGAAACAATAAAATACATCAAGAAAATTCTAAATTCTAAATTCTATATTTTAAACTCTATTGTATTGTATGGAGGATCTATAACGCCTAATAATATAAAAGACTTTATCCAATACGAAGAAATAAATGGTGCGTTAATAGGAGGTGCTGGTCTTAAGCCTAAACTTTTTTTTAAAAATGATTAAGTATATAGAAAAACTAGCAGAAAAATATCCTTCTATTTTGCAATTTCCAAAATTTATAACCGTTGGCGCTATCAATGCAACAATAGATTTCGGAATATTAAATTTACTTATGTATTTAACCAGTGAAACCAGCGGTATCTTTTTTTCGTTCTTTAAATCAATTTCTTTTGTAGTGGCAGTCACTAATAGTTATATTTTAAATAAGCATTGGACTTTCAAATCATCAAAAGAAACTAAAAATGGAGAATTTTTTAAATTTATCATTGTTAATATAATCGGATGCACAATAAATGTTAGCTGGGCTTCGTATGTAGTGAACGTAATAGGAGCTCCCATTGATATTTCTCCAATGCTATGGGCGAACATAGGCGCGGCCTCTGCTGTTGCGTTCACTGTATTTTGGAATTTTTGTGGAGCTAAATTTTTTGTATTTAAAAAATAGCTATTGCTTTTTAAAAAGAATTATGCTATATTACAAATAGTGAATGCAGTCCCTTGCGGATAATATCCATAAAGGATTATGTATCAAGGTCTATTTGTCTTAAAACCCCCTTTCGGGGGTTTTAAGTTTTACAATATAAGAAATTTGACTTATTTATAAAAATATAGTATACATTATAAAGTCTTTTACTTTTAGGATCTTTAAAAATTTAAAACAGGAGCGTAAAAATGAAGAAAAAAATAAAAAACATTATTGTTAATCTTGTTAGGATATACAAGGAGAAAAAAGAAACAAGAGAAGCAAAAATAGAAAAAGAATATTGCGATAATCTTGTACGCTTAACTGGTTATTTTGATTTCCCAAAGACAAAATAATAATAAATATAGGGCGAAACGAATTTGTTTCGCCCTTTTTTATTTAAATGTCTTAAGTTATAATACTTACTAAGTAGAATATATAGGTCTTCTAAGGGGTTGTATAGAGAGCACTCACTAAATAACAAATAGGCCGAGGTCACCATATACAACCCCTTAGGGGACTTATTAAGTCCTATTAAATAATAAATAAAAAAATAACATATGAATTTAGATATCAAATTTACCAACTTAGATTTAACACCAGTTATTAAAGAATATATAGAAAATAAAATTCTTCCACTTTCTAAATTTATTGAAAAATGGGAAAAAATTGGAGCCGTTAACGCTCAATTTGAATTAGCTAGAACAACAAATCATCATCGTAAGGGCGAGGTCTATTACGCTGAAATAAACATAAAATTAAATGGGAAGACATTGAGAGCAGAACATTCTGCCCTAGATGCTTATGAAGCCATAGACAAGGCAAAAGATATTATCAAGGAATCTATTATCAAGCTCAAAGAACAAAACTAAATGTTAAATTTTTTTTCTTTTTTAGATCCTATAAAAAAACTTAGGCCAATAGTTGGGTTTATAAATAATCTAGAAAAAGAAATTTCTTCTATAAGCGACGAACAGCTCGTGGAAGAAAGCAAAAAACTTATTGCTATAGAAATCACAGAAAAAGAATTAGTCAAAGGATTTGCTTTAGTAAGAGAGGCAGCTAAAAGAACATTGGAGCAACGACATTTTGATGTTCAATTAATTGGAGGAATAGCTCTTCATGAGGGAAAAATTATAGAAATGGCGACAGGGGAGGGTAAAACACTTGCTTCAACAGCCCCAATTTATTTAAACGCGCTTTCTAAAAAAGGCGTTCATGTGATTACGGTTAATGAATATTTAAGCAAAAGAGATGCTGTTTGGATGGGGCAGATATATCATGCGCTTGGACTTTCTGTTTCTTGCTTGGTACACGAAGGCGCTTTAATTTATGACCCTCAATATATTTCTGAAAATGCTGAAAAATTAATAGATAAAGAAAGGGATTCAACTGGCGCTTTTTTGATACAAAATGAATATTTACGCCCAATTTCTAGGAAAGAAGCCTATTTAGCTGATATAACTTATGGCACAAACCATGAATTTGGTTTTGATTATTTGAGAGATAATTTGACTTATTCAAAAGAAGGACAAGTTCAGAGAGGGCATAATTATGCGATTATAGATGAGGTAGACAGTATTTTAATAGACGAAGCTAGAACACCTCTTATTATTTCAGCTCCGGATGAAGAATCTAGCGATTATTATAAACTTTTTTCTAGAATTGTTTCTAGCCTTAAAAAAGATGAAGATTATACAATTGATGAAAAATTGAAGGCAACTAATATTACTGAAGAAGGTATTAATAGAGTTGAAAAAGAATTAAAAATAAATAATTTATATGCTCCTGAAAATTTAAGACTTATTCACTATTTACAAGAAAGTTTGAAAGCTTATGGTTTATTTAAAAAAGATAAAGACTATGTTGTTAAAAATGGGGAAGTAATAATTGTTGATCAATTTACGGGAAGATTGATGCCTGGAAGACGATACTCTGGTGGACTACATCAAGCTTTAGAGGCTAAAGAAAATCTTCGTCCACAAAACGAATCAAGAACATATGCTCAAATAACTATTCAAAATTATTTTAAACTTTACGATAAAATAGGAGGTATGACTGGAACAGCTCAGACTTCTGCCGAAGAATTTGAAAAAGTTTATAAATTAAAAGTAGTCAGTATACCAACAAACAAACCAATAGTCCGAAAGGATATGCCCGATTTAATTTATAAAACAGAAATAGCAAAATACAATGCTATTATTGATGACGTTAAAGAAAAACAAGAGAAGGGACAACCAGTTCTAATTGGTTCAATATCTATTGAAAAAAATGAACTTCTTTCTACTTTGTTAACTAAATCTGGAATAAGACATGAAATATTAAACGCTAAGAACCATGAACGAGAAGGTTTAATAATAGCGCAAGCAGGAAAAGTTGGCTCCGTAACAGTTGCTACTAATATGGCTGGGAGAGGAGTTGATATTGTTCTTGGCGGTAATCCAATGAATTCAATAGATAATCAAAAGGTAAAAGATTTGGGAGGATTGCATGTGGTAGGAACAGAAAGGCATGATGCAAGAAGAATTGATTATCAACTTAGAGGAAGAAGCGGTAGACAAGGAGATGCGGGTTCGTCTCATTTTTTCTTATCTTTAGAGGATGATTTATTGCGCGTGTTTGGAGGGGATAAGATAAAAAATTTAATGGAAAGTTTTAATATTCCAGACGATATGCCTATTGAATCAAAAATAGTGGCGAAAGCTGTTTCTCAAGCGCAAGCAAAAGTAGAAGGATTTAATCTTGATGCTAGAAAAAATTTATTAGAATATGACAATGTTCTAAACAAACAAAGAACAGCTGTTTATATAAAACGTCAAAAGCTTTTAGAAGACAAAGCAATATATCAAATTTTATCAGTACTTGATTTATTTTGGATGAATCATCTTGAGGCCATGGAAGCTTTAAGGGAATCAGTTAGGATTAGAGCTTATGGACAACATGATCCAATCGTTGAGTATCGTAGAGAAAGCCATATTTTATACAAACAAATGATTAATGATTTTGAAAAATGGGTAGAAGACAATAAGGATAAACTTGAAGAATTAAAAACTCAACAACCGACCATACAACTTAAAACAAATAAAACTAATAATAGTCAATCATCAGTTGTTAGTCATACTAAAAAAGTAGGAAGAAACGAACCTTGTCCATGTGGTTCTGGCAAAAAATATAAAAAGTGTTGTGGAGTATAAATAAAAAAACCCTCTGACCTAAATCAGAGGGTATCTTTTTACCAAACAACCTTGCTAAATTTGCGACATTTCTTAAATTCTCCTACAACAGCAATTGAGTCGCTTTCTTTAACAATTCTATTGTGAGGTGGTTTTTTAGCAAAGAAGGAAAGTAAACGGTCGTTAAAATTATCTAGTTCAGATATTTTGACGCCATATTCATCTTCAATGTTTTTTATTTTTTTTCCCACAATCACACTATTTTCATTAACGAGCATGCTCCATTCCGTTTCTTCTGTCTTTTTCTTTTCTGCCATAAACAATTTCTCCATATTTATTTATTTTAAATAACAGACTATAAAATACACCACTTTTAGTAATTTGTCAATATTTAAATTACCTAATTTCTTTATTGTCTAGTCCTTAATACCTAGCTAGTATCTTTAAAATCTCTTTCTTAAATCTATTTTTAGAAAATCTAAGAGCAGATTTTCTAATGTTTTCTCTGTTAAATTTTTTAATCTGGAATTTTTTGACCGCCATAATTAAATCATCAATTGACTGATTGTCAAAAAATACACCTGTTTGTCCATCTTTTACTATTTCTCTAGCTCCACCACGATTCAAGGCTATAATTGGCGTTCCACAAGCTTGTGCTTCAGCGGCAACTAAACCAAAATCTTCTATTTGTGGGAAAATTAAAGCTTGAGCTCCATTATATAAAAAATTGAGCTGTTCGTTTGATACAAATGACAAAAATTTAATATTGGAAGATGTTGTAATATTTTTAAGCTTATTTAATTCTGGTCCAATACCAACGATTAAAAGAGGTAAGTTTAATTTATTAAAAGCCTTTATTATCAAATCAAATTTTTTATAGTGCATCATTCTTCCTACAGCTAAAAAATAATCGCCTTTTTTAATTTTTTCATTTAAAGTAAATTTACTTGTATCTACTGGAGGATATATTACATCTGCTTTTCTTTCATAATAATCTTTAATTTTTTTAGCAATGTGCTCTGAAACGGTTATTAATTTTTGAGGCTTACGTCCTGCCCATCTATCCCATTTTCTTAAATACCAAAATAAGGGAGCAGAAAGTGTTTTTAAAAAAGGTTTCCAATTGAAATATTTGTAATATTCCCAAGCGTATCTTAGGGGAGTATAGCAATAAGAAATATGTATTGTATTTTTTTCATATCTAATTCCTTTAGCAAATCCAGCGCTAGCAGATAAAACCATATTAAATTTTTTATCTACTTTCATTAAAAAAATAGCTAATGGCATTAATGGGATAAATAAACGATGATTATTTCTTACAAATTTATAATCAAGAAAACTAGTTATTATTTTTTTTCCTTTAAATTTTCCTAGGGTTTCTTCTTCGTCATAGAACAAAGTATAGATAGGAGCATCTGGAAATATTTCACAAAGAGTTTCAAGCACTCTTTCTGCTCCTCCATATTGATTTAGATAATCGTGAACTAAAGCTATATTCATAAATATTTTTTATTCATTAGGATGAAATCTTTTATAAACTTCTGGAGCGTATTTTTTTATAACATCCTTCGTTGGATCTGATTTTTGAATATGTTTAAATTGCGACCCTCTACAAGACCCAGCTTTTACTTTTTCAGAAAAACTTTGAATTAATCTTGAACACTCGCTAGATAATCCATTTAAATATTTAAATGTTTCAATATTTAAATATCCTATATCCAATGCCACATATAATTGTGCGCGAACTTCGCCGGCTGAACCTTTGGCAATGAAAAGATAATTTAAAAATTCTTGTTGGGTTCCCCTTTCGAATCCTTCCGCAATATTACTGATTACTGATACACTAGCGCGTTGAATTTGGTCTTTAAAACCAAAATCACGACAATTTTTAAATGCTTTGTAAATCTCTTTTGTTAATTCTCTCGCTTTTTTCCAACAAATTAAATCTTCAAAATTTTTTACAGTTGCCATAGTAGCTGTTATTATATAATTAAATTAAGAATATTGAAATATTTATATATTTAAATATTTAAGTTTCTTATACTTTTAAATTTTTTATATACTTAAATTTCATTTCTTATATTTTTAAATTTTATATAAATCTTATGTTCTATAAAATAACAAAAAGAATTATTGATATTGTCGGAGCATTAATTGGTTTAATAATTTTAGCTCCTTTTACGATTTTTATTGCCTTAGCTATTAAAATTGATTCTAGGGGCAGTGTTTTTGTAAAACTTGATAGGGTTAGCAAGGGAAACATTATCAAATTATATAAGTTTCGTTCTATGGTAATTGATGCTGAAGAAAAAAAAGGAGACTTACTAATTCTCAACGAAAGACAAGACGGACCTTTTTTTAAAATTAAAAATGATTCACGTATAACTAAAGTAGGAAAGTTTTTAAGAAAATTTCGTTTAGACGAATTTCCTCAATTAATGAATGTTTTGAAAGGAGATATTTCCTTGGTTGGACCAAGACCACATGAGCCAGAAGAAATGTTTTTTTATCCGCAAGAGCATAGAGAACTTTTTCTGGCGAAAACAGGAATGACAGGTATTTCTCAAACTAACGGAGCTTCTGGGCTTCCATTTCTTAAGGAGCTAGAATTTGATACTTATTATTTAAAAAATCAATCCTTATGGCTTGATATTAAAATTTTATTCAAAACATTTATTATTTTTTTTACAGATCCGACTGGAGTTTAAAATAGTAAATAGGCACTAGGCATTAGTAACTAGGTAATTCAATGGTAATTAGGTAATTAGAGGATAGTAATTTAATATTTCTATATTTATCAACATAGGGCATCTTATATATAATATATATAAATGATACAATCAAAATACTATGAAAATCTCTAATAAATTCCGCGTAAGTCCGCGTTTTATTCCGCGTAAGTCTGCGTCTAATGGATTTACATTAGTTGAAGTTTTAATTTATGTTGGAATTTTGGGAGTTTCAGGAGCTCTTCTTTCTGGGGTTCTATTTAATACTACAAAAATAAAAAATAGACAAACTGCTGTTGTTGAAGTTAATAATCAATTAAATTTTACGCTTCAAAGTATACAAAGATCTATTATGGATTCTTCTGTGATAGACATTGATAATGATGTTTCTACTTCTACTTTGATTCTGATGATGAAAGACGACACTAAGAATCCTACTCAAATTTATATTTCCGATGGAATACTTTATAGAAAAGAAGCATCTGGTACTGCTCAGCCACTTACGAACGACAGAGTAGTGGTAGACGCGGTAAACTTTTTTAAAGTTTCCGGCTATACAGGGCATGATTCCGTTAAGGTGGATTTAACTATAAGTTATAATACCCAAAATGAAACAGAATCTTTTTCTCGCACTTTAAGCTCCGCTATTGCTAGAGTGAGCGCCGCCACTTTTGATTCTAATCTTGTCCCAGGTTCAACTAATTATTATGATATAGGAGTAAGCGCTACTAAATGGAAAGATATGCATTTATCAGGAGATTTGTATGCAGCGGGGAGTATCGGCATTGGGACGACGGAACCAGGGGCGAAATTAGCGATTCAAGGGACTGGCACTTATAACTCTACAAACTGGGGCACAACATCAGATATGGCAATCAGATCGTCTGAAATGACAGATAATGCTTATCATTCAATTTTACAGTTGGTTTCAATAAGACAGTCCTTGACTGTAGGTCAGAACTCACAGGGCTATTTAGGGTTTAGCACTATTGATGACTCTAATGCGCAAGGTATGCTTGATGCTGGAAGAATTGCCATTGTGAATGAGGCGGGAGGTTCTAGAAATTCCGCAACAGCGCTGTCATTTTGGACAAATCCTGGTGGTGCTACTGATACTGTGGCAGCGACGGAAAAGGTGCGAATAACAAGCACCGGCAAAGTCGGCATCGGGACGACGGTACCAGCACAAAAATTAGTTGTTGATGGGGTGGCAGGTAGTACAAATGTGTTAGTGGGTCCAGTGGCTGGAGCAGGGTATGGAGCATATAACATTAGAGATACTTCCGCTGGTATGGATATGGATTCAACTTTAAGTTATATACGGTTATTTACTATCGATGCAGCAGGAGTTGATACTACAAGAGGAGTTAAGTTTGGTATAAAAGCAGCAGCAGGAGCGTTTACAAGTCACATGATTGTAAGAAGCGACGGCAACGTCGGCATCGCTTCTACTACTCCATGGGGTCTTCTGTCTGTAAATCCAAATGGAATTACTGGCCCGGCTTTTGTTATTGGTTCATCTACAGCGACTAAATTGATTGTTACTAATGGCGGCAACGTCGGCATTGGGACGGCGGCGCCAGACTCTCAATTGCATATTGGGGCAGTTGTTGGAGATGGCTCAACAACTGGGTTAAGGATTACTTCTGAATCATTGGATAATATGTATATGTACTGGATAAAAGATACTGGATTTCACATAGGCTCGTATAAATCTGGTGGACAAAGATTACCAGTGTTATTACAAGCAGATGGCGGCAACGTCGGCATCGGGACGGCGGCACCTGGAGCGAAGTTGGAAATAATTCAGAATGGTACTTCTGGCGCGAATTATGGTGTTATCTCAAGGGCAACAGGAGCTGGAGGGACGTTCAATACTGGTTTATATGTTCAGTCTAGCGGGGCAACCACAAATTATGGTATTAGAATCAATACACCAACCGCCGCAGCTAATCAATACGCCATCTATTCTGATGCCACGGCTCAAAGTTATTTCGCTGGAAACGTCGGCATCGGGACGGCGGGGCCTGGAGCGCCATTAGAACTTTTTGCCGAAGGATCAGGCGCAGATACGTCGGGTGGAGGTATAATTTTCTCTAGAATTGGGAGTAGTAGTTACAGAGCAAGTGCAATTTTTCATAGATATATTACTGACGTGGGAGGAGAGGTAATGGTTTTTGCGGTTGCCGACCCAGGTGCTAATCCGTATCCTTCTGGAACAGGTGCTATGACTTACGCCAAAATGGTCATAACTCAAGCAGGCAGAGTTGGCATCGGGACGACGGTACCAACGAGTCCGTTGCAAGTCGTCGGATTGCCTGTATACGCGAATAATGCCGCGGCGGTGGCCGGCGGTCTTACTGCTGGAGCTTTTTATAGAACTGGCGGAGATCCGGATCCTGTTTGCGTGGTACATTAATAGAAAATAGTAAGACGATGGTAATTCAGTAGAAATATGAAAAAGAAAATACAAAAAACAGAACAGGTTAATAATTCTGAACTAATTGTTTTTCTTGATAAAAAATTTCAAAAAGTTGATCAACAATTTGAAGGCGTTTATAAAGGTTTTGAATTAACTAATAAAAGAATGGACGGATTAGAAAGCGGATTTAATGGATTAAAAAACGATTTTCGTAAATTACAAAGTTCTATTGATAATTATGCCAAACGTGCTGATACTTATTTTCAAGAAATGCTTATGCTTTCTCGTAAAGTTGATTGAATGGAACAATGGATTCTTCAAATCGCCAAAAAAGTTGGTATTCATCTTAAGTCTTAGTTATTAATATTTACGACCGCGTCAGTCGTTATTAGATTAAAGGAGTTATGAGTCTTTGATTATTGAGTCGTTGGGTATTAAACGGGCAAAATAAGCAAATTGGTCAAAATAACACAATAAATCAGCAAGAGTTGTGTTGTATTTTTTATCTCCAAAAATAATATCGCAAAAAACCTCTCTAGTTCTGGCAATTTCTTGACGGCGTCCAATCCAACGAGGATCATCTAATGTTAAATCAAAAAGTTCCAAGGCGCGGTCTACGGTTCTATAAAAAATCTTTTTATCTCTATCTTGCCACTTGATAGCTCGGCTTATTTCGCTTCCAATATTACCTAATTGATCAGCAAGTGAAAATTTTTGCCATCTTCCTTCAGCTAATGTTTGATGTTGCGCCATATTATTAGCGAGAAATAAGTTTATTAACAATTGTTTTTATTTTTTCTTGAATATCAACATTTTCCACTCCTCGCGAACAGTTGTTATATTGCGGTTTAATATTGACCATAGAATCAAATTCAAGCCAATCTTTTTTTGATTTTTCGGGATAAATATTAATGCCCCAAGTATTTTTACGTTCAGAACCGCATTGTTCCGCGAGTATTACTTCTTCATCTGCATGTAATTCGCCTCCTACCGCCATTATTTCTTGCTCTATATCGACAACAATTTTTACCATATCTCCGAAACCTTCTTTCGCTAATTTTAAAAGTTCGTCCTGACTTATTGAATTTTTTATTATTTTAATAATCATAGTTTCATTTTAACATAGAAGAAAAGGAAAGAAAGACGGGTTAATATTTGGAAGTTCAACTTCGGGGGGAAGAAGATAAGGGATAAGAATACGGAAGAAAGTTTAATACAGAGTTTTGTTTTTCTCTGTTTTTAAGCTAAAATTATGCAATGTTTAATAACATTAGAAACTTCTGCATCATTGCGCATATTGACCACGGTAAATCCACCTTGGCTGACAGAATGTTGGAAGTTACGGGAACGGTAGAGAAACGTAAGATGAAAGAGCAGTACTTAGACCAAATGGATCTTGAAAGAGAGAGGGGGATTACTATAAAAATGACACCTGTTCGCATGATTTATCATGCGAACCGCAGACCTACGCAGACTGAAACGCAGACTAACGCAGACGAGAAATTACTATATAAGGATTTAACTTATAAAATACGAGGTATAATTTTTGCGGTAAAAAAGAATTTAGGATTGGGTCATAAAGAAATTATTTACCAAAAAGCCCTAGAAGAAGAATTCAAAAAAAATAATATTCAGATTGAAAAAGAAAAGACTATAAATATTCTTTATGAAAATAAAAAAATCGGAGTTTATAGACCAGATTTTATTATTGATGGAAAAGTTATTTTAGAGATAAAATCTTTGCCTTTTATTGGTAAAAATGAAGAACAACAAGCATGGAGTTATTTGAAGGGATCTCTTTATAAACTAGCCTTATTAGTTAATTTCGGTGGAAGTGATGTTGAAATAAAAAGAACAGTTTTTGATACTGCCCGTTTTCAGCGTGAGTCAGCGTCTAGTCCGCGTGAGTCAGCGCAAGTTGAGGAGTATGTCCTCAACTTGATAGATACTCCTGGACACAGTGATTTTTCTTATGAAGTTTCTAGAGCATTAGCTGCCGTAGATGGAGCTGTTTTATTAGTGGATGCTTCTCAAGGAATACAGGCGCAAACTTTAGCTAACTATAACTACGCTAAAAAAGCGGGATTAAAAATAATAGGTGCTATTAATAAAATAGATTTGAATCCAGTTAATACAGAAGATGTAATTAAAAACTTAGCTAATCTTATTGAGCAAGACGAGAAAGATATATTAAAAGTTTCTGGAAAAACAGGTGAAGGCGTAGAGGAGCTTTTGATGGCTATTATAAATAAGATACCGCCACCAAAAGCTCAAATTTCCAATTCCCAATCCCCAATTTCCAATTGTTTTCAGGCGTTAGTGTTTGATTCTTTTTACCATGAACACAAAGGCATCGTTGCTAATGTCCGAGTTTTTAATGGATCTATTAAAAGAGGCGAGGACGGTTTTCTAATTGCCGCTCAAACTAAATTTAAAATAAAAGAATTAGGTTTTTTTGCTCCGCAATTAAAAGATGATGAAATAATAGAGACAGGACAAATTGGATATATCGCCACAGGATTAAAAGATCCAGAAATATTAAAAATAGGTGACACCATCATCAGCTATGCTGATGCACGGACTAACGCCGACAAAACGCAGACTAACGCGGAAGGAAGTCGGCATTCGTCAGTGAAGTCCGCGTCTCAATGGGCCTTACCAGGTTATAAAGAGCCTCAGCCGTTAGTTTTTGTATCTTTTTACCCAGAAGAAGCCGATGATTATGAAGATTTAAAAATAGCTTTAGAAAAATTAAAATTAAATGATTCAGCGCTTAGATTTGAACCAGATTTTAATGAATTTTTAGGCAGGGGATTCAAATGCGGTTTTTTAGGAAGACTTCATTTTGAAATAACTGCAGAAAGATTAGAACGAGAATTTAATATCAAAACTATTAATAGTTTTCCATCGGTATCTTATAAAGTAAAAACCAAAACAGGAGAGTGGATAATAGCAAATACACCAAAAGATTTTCCAGAAGATTATATAGAAACCTTAGAGCCAGTCTCTAATATAGAAATAATTTCCCCTTCTGAATATCTAGGCGCTGTGCTGGGGTTGCAACAAACTTTTAGATTAAGGGATGTAACTACAAAATCACTTGGTAATTCAATAATTCTAAGCGGAGTTCTTCCTTTAGCTGAATTAATACGTGATTTTGATGATCAGTTAAAATCAGTGTCAGCTGGCTTCGCTTCGTTAAGTTATGATGTTTCTGATTATCAAAAAACAAAAATAACCAAACTTGAAATTTTAGTAGCTGGGCATAATATTGGAGGTCTTACTCGTATTGTTTACAAAGAAGATATTGAAAGAGAAGCTAGAAAAACTGTTTTAAAATTAAAAGATCTTTTGCCTCGTCAACAATTTGTACAAGCTATACAAGCTCTTAGTAGAGGAAAAATTATAGCTAGGGAAACTATTCCAGCTTATAAAAAAGAACTTGGAAATTTTGGAAAAAATAGTGGAGATAGAACTAGAAAAATGAAACTTTGGAAAAAACAACAAAAAGGAAAAGTTAGACTTAAAGAACGTGGAATGAAAAGCAGAATAAATGTTCCTACAAAAATTTTTAAAGAATTACTTAAGAAATAGGAATATGCGAATACGCATAAATATAATACAAATTTACAAATGATATACAAATGCAACAAATAAATAAGGTATTATATCCAGATTTATCATATAAAATATGTGGACTATGTTTTGAAGTACATAATAAAATAGGAAGATTCAAAAGCGAAAAATCTTATGCAGATTTCTTAGAAAAACTATTTAAGGATAACGATGTTCAATATGTCAGAGAAACTGCATTAATGCCAAATTTTGATGGAGAAAAAGAAAGAAGAAATATCCCAGATTTTATTATTGAGGACAAGATTATTTTTGATGCTAAAACCAAAAGAATAATCACAAAAGAAGATTATTTTCAAATGAAAAGATATCTGGTTTCTAGTAATAAAAAATTAGGATTGATAGTGAATTTTAGGCAGAAATATTTAAATCCGAAACGGATCTTGAATTAATTATTTGTATTATTCGAATTAAATTTGTAGATTAGTATTATATTCAATAACATAAAAAATATAATGATGAAAATAGCTATAAATATATTATTAACAATAATAATAATTGTTCTAAGTTGGCAGTTTTTTAATTTATATCAACAACACAGCCACTTAAAAGAATCTTCGGATAAATTAAATTCGGAAACAACATCGTTAGAAAAAGAAAATCAGGATATTGAGTCAGATATTGAATATTTTTCTAATCCCGAAAATTTAGAAAAAGAATTAAAAAGCAAAACATCTTATAAAAAACCAGGTGAAAAAACAATTATAATAATTCCAACTGAATAAATTATGCGGGTGTAGTATAGTGGTAATATACGACCTTCCCAAGGTTGAGACGAGGGCACGCCCCCACACCAAATATAAATGCGGGATTAGTATAATGGTAATACACTACCTTCCCAAGGTAGAAACGCCGGTTCGATTCCGGTATTCCGCTCAGGCATTTGGTGTGGGGGTGAAATTCTCATCATAAATATGCCAGCGTAGCTCAATTGGTAGAGCGATGCTTTCGTAAAGCATAGGTAGTGAGTTCGAATCTCACCGCTGGCTCATAATAAATGTAAAATGTAAATCTCAAAATGGAAAATGACAATGTAAAGTTAAAAAATAAAATCAAGAAAAGACTTCGTCTATAGTCTATAAAGTAGATTATTAATAAAATTATAAAATCATTTTGTAAATAAAAATAAAAAATAATTTTGACATTTTAATTTGTCATTTTGATATTTGATATTTACATTTTACACTTACTATGTTCAACGCATTATTAGACAAATACGATAAAAGAAACGCCTATGTCTCTATTTTTCCTGGAGTAGGAGGAGAAGATGCTAAAGATTGGGCGAATATGCTTATTAATATGTATGTTAAATACGCGCAAAAAAGAAATTGGAAAGTAACGCAAGTTGATGATAAAACAATACATATAATAGGAGAATATGCTTACGGAAATCTTAAAAAAGAAATTGGGGTTCATAGATTGGTTAGAATTTCTCCGTTTGATTCTAAAAAAATTAGACACACTTCTTTTGCTTTAGTAGAAATTCTTCCGCAAATCCCAGAAATAGAATTAAAAAATATAATTATTCCTCCTGAAGATTTAAAAGTAGAATTATCTCGTTCTAGTGGACCTGGGGGACAAAATGTAAATAAAAGAGAAACTGCGGTAAGAGTAGTTCATTTGCCGACAGGGACAAACGCAGCTTCACAATCAGAAAGATCGCAATCTCAAAACAAAGAAAAAGCGCTATCTTTACTTAAAGCAAAGCTTTTAAAATTAATGATTGATAGAAAAGAAAAAGAGATTAAAAATTTACGAACACAAGTAAAACCAGAGTGGGGAAGTCAAATTCGTTCCTATGTACTTCATCCATATAAACAAGTTAAAGATCATCGAACAAAAATAACTAGCCACCAGCCAGATAAAGTTTTAGATGGAGATTTAGAAAAATTTATTGAAGGGGGGCTTGATCTTAAAAATTGATAGCAATTAAATCGGTTTTTAAGGTATAATTATAATAGTTTTAAATTAACTATATGATTCGTTTTCAAAATATATCCAAAATATACAATAATAAATCTGTTGCCTTGGAAGAAATAAATTCGGTTGTTAAAAAGAACGAATTTGTTTCAATTGTAGGAAAAAATGGAGCAGGGAAGTCAACTTTAATTAAGCTTTTAATAGGAGAAGAAAAACCTACAAAAGGCAGGATTTTTTTTGGATCACACGAAGTGAATAAATTAAAATCTGAAGAATTACCTAGGTTTAGAAGACAAATAGGTATAATCTTTCAAGATTTTAGACTTCTACCTACAAAAACTGCTTATGAAAATATTGCGTTTGCGTTAGAGGTTGACGGAAAACCACAATCTGAAATAAAAGAATTTGTGCCTCAAATTCTTGATATGGTAGGGCTTTCTGAACATGCTTTTAATTTCCCAAATGAATTATCTGGAGGAGAAAAACAAAGAATAGCTATCGCTAGGGCTCTGATACACAGACCACTACTTTTAATTGCGGATGAGCCAACGGGAAATCTAGACCCATTAAATGCCACTGAAATTATTAGACTGCTTTTAAAAATTAATGAATTAGGAACAACTGTAATATTAGTAACTCATAACAAAGATATAGTAGATAGCTTACATAAAAGAGTTATTACTATGGATAACGGACGAATAATTAGAGACGAAGAAAAAGGCAAATATTCTTTAGCCTAAACTAAAATTAAAATTGAAATATGTTTACTACTTTATATAGAATAATTAAATATGGACTTCAAAGCTTCAAAAGGAATGGATGGCTTTCTGCGACTACAATAATAATAATGACATTAACTCTTTTGGTTTTTGTGGGACTAATACTTTTCAGTGTTTTAACGACTCAAACCGTTAATATCTTAAAAGAGAAAATAGACATAAGCGTTTATTTTAAAATAGAAACTCCAGAAGATAATATTCTAGCTTTGAAAAGATCGCTAGAAAAATTATCCGAAATTAAAAGTATGGAATATATTACTCGTGAACAAGCATTGAAAACTTTCAAAGAAAGACACAAAGAAGACGAAACTATCTCTGAGGCAATAAATATTTTAGAAGAAAATCCGCTTTCTGCTTCTTTGAGCATTAAAGCTAATAATCCAGAAGACTATTCTGTGATTGCTGCATATCTAAATAACGAAAATCTGAAACAAGACGTAGAACAAGTAAGCTATAATCAAAATCAAATAGTAATAGATAGGTTAGTTAAAATTGTTGATACTGTCCAAAAAAGCGGAATGGTTTTGATATTAATATTATCCTTGGCAGCCATATTAGTTTCATTAAATGCTGTTATGTTAGCTATTCATTCCACCAGAAATGAAATTGGAATAATGAAATTAGTTGGAGCATCAAATATGTTTATTCATGGACCATATATAGTACAAGGCATACTTTATGGTTTAATAGCAGCTGTTTTGAGCGTATTGTTAATAGCTCCAATAATTTACTTTTCAGCTCCATACTTAAACGCTATTTTGCCAGAAATAAATTTATGGGCTTATTTCTTAAGTAATTTAATATCCATAACTCTTTATCAAATGTCCTTTGGTATAATCTTGGGAATGATATCAAGTGCGTTAGCAGTAAGAAAATATTTGAAACTTTAAGAATAAGATTGTTTTTCTTTGGAAAAAATCTGATAAATTTCTAAAAGAGTTAAATAAAGACTTAAAATAATAGGTCCGAAAATTATTCCTAATGGACCAAAAAATACTAATCCTCCTAAAACAGAGAAAAGGATGAAAAGAGGATGTGTTGAAACGCCTTTTTTATAAAGAAACGGACGCATAATTTGATCTATCGTTCCAACAATTAAAGCGCCCCAAATAAATAATCCAAAAGCAGCAATAAAACTGCTATTAAGCAACAAATAAATTATTGCTGGCACAACGACAATAGCGGTACCAACGCCAGGAACTAAAGAAGAAACTACTGTTACGGCGCCCCAAAAAGTTGGACTAGGAATGCCAAATGCCCAAAAACCAATTCCTGCTAATAGTCCTTGTATAACAGCAACTAGAAGAGACCCTTTGATTATAGAATTTATAGCCATATCTAGCTTATCAAGAATCAAATTATCATACTTATCTTCTAAGGGACTAAACTCTATTATCATTTTTTTAAGCTTCTTATTATTTTTTAATAAAAAGAAAAGAGTAATGATTATTAAAACCAAATCCATAAATATCTGTGTAGCACTAGAAATTAGCACTCCAATATTACTGATAATCCAATTAAATATTCCTCCTATATATGAGCTTAAATTTATTGAAAAATTAGGTATAAAATTTTTAATAGGATCTTCAATGAAAGAAATTGTCTTTTCAAGATAAGGAGTATCGTTATTAGCCATTTGAATATATAATGTTTGAACTTCTTGAAATATTTGCCAACTTAAAAATATTAAAGGTAAAATTACAAAAAATATTAAAAATAAAATAATAATTGAAAAGGCTAGCCAATCATACTTTAAAAAACTTTTTATTTTTTCATAAAAAGGAGAAAGACTAAAAGATAAAATAATTGCTAATATTAAAATATTTAAAAAAGGGGAAAAAACAAAAAACATTAAAATTGATCCCAATAAAAACAGAACGATAAAAAAGTATGTTTGTGCTTTTTGACTTGAAGTATTAATCATAGTAATGGTAAAAAATTCAATAATATATTTACGACTTTAATATAGATCAATTATAATTGATTTCTTTTCGTAATAAAAGTTTAAATATTTTAATTAATGATATTTTTTAGCTTTTTTTTAGATTTTAAAAAAATACAATGATTTTATTTTAACATTTCGATACCCTTAAAATAGTTGCGGGACAGGGAATCGAACCCCAATTTTCTGCTCCAAAAACAGACGTCCTACCGTTAGACGATCCCGCAATATATATGTTCTAAGGAAAATATTATCACGAATTTTATTAAAATTCCAATATTTCATCAATTCGCATTGTTTATATTTTTAATGTAATATAAAAATTCATGATTTTAACTATACATACAATGGCCGGAATTGTTTTGGCCAGCAATAGCCAAAACATCGGAGAAGCTATTATTCTTTGTTTTGTAAGTCATTATTTTCTAGATTCTATTCCACATTTTGAATACGAAATAAAACAAATAAAGAGTGGTCAAATAAAATTTGCTCTTAAAAATTTCACAAAAGTAGGAATAGATTTAATCACAAGTATATTAATTGTTTTTTGGTTCTTATGGGGCAGAGGATATGAACACACCAAT
>JAHILT010000029.1 GCA_018896875.1 Patescibacteria group bacterium | reverse complement strand
AATGTATTAGAAGAAAAAATCAAAGAGCTTAAATTTAATGAAGCCTTAGCAACGATTTGGGAATTAATTCAATTCGGAGATATATATGTTAATGAAAACAAGCCATGGAGCAAGGAAGTAGATCAACAAAAGAAAACAGAAGTTATTTATAATTTAGTTTCTTTACTTAAGGAGATAGGCAATTTACTTTTGCCATTTCTTCCTGATACCGCAGATAAAATATTAGCTTCTATAAAGAAAGATAGTGGTGTTATCAAAGTAGAAAAAGTTTCTTCATTATTTCCTAGGATTGATAAGTAATTTTATTTTTTTAAAATGCAAAAATTAAAATACATTGATGTTCACGGACATATACAATTTTCTGTTTTTAATAAAGACAGAGAAGAGGTAATTGATAGAGCAAGACAATCTGGCGTCAAGATGATTGCTATCGGTACCAAAGCTTCAACCTCTAAACAAGCTATAGAGATAGCCCATCAATTTCCTGAAGATGTTTGGGCTACGGTTGGTTTTCATCCTACTGAAATAAAATCAGAAGATTTTGATATCAAGGTCTTGAAAGAGTTAGCTACGGATCCCAAGGTTGTAGCTATAAGCGAATGCGGTTTTGATTTATTCCGTAGTGGCGAAACAAAGAATATTCAAGAAAAAGTATTTTTAGCACAAGCAGATTTAGCCGTAGATCTGAATAAGCCATTGATGATGCATTGTCGTCCTAGTAAGGGAACAGACGATGCTTATGAATACACGCTTGATATATTAAAAGATAAAAAATACGAAAACATAAGCAAGATAATGCATTTTTATGCAGGCTCTCTAGATATGGCTAAGCGTTTGAACGATCTGGGTTTTTATTTCACCTTTGGAGGCGTAATTACTTTTACTGACGCCTACGAAGACATAGTAAGATACTTACCATTAAATCGTATTTTTATAGAAACAGACTGTCCTTACGTGACTCCCAAGAGTCATCGTGGAGAGAGGAACGAACCGTCCTATTTGCCAGAAATAGTACAAAAACTAGCTGATATTAAAGGGCTAGACATTAAAGACGTCGCAGATAAGTTATATAAAAATTCAGTCAAAGTCTTTAATCTCAAGTAATCAACCAATTGGCAACTAGACACTAGATACTAGTCTTTCTTATTCTTTATCTTCGTTTAAAAATTTAAAATTTAAAATTTAAAATTACTTCGTCCCTTGCCCTTAAGGGTTTTTAGAGCTAGAATATTAAGAAAATAAGCAATTAACTATTTTTCTAATTCTTATTTCCTAGTTACTAATTACCATTTTTATGTCTTATAATCACAAAAAAATCGAATCAAAATGGCAGAAATTTTGGAAACAAAAAAAGCTTTTTGTTACTAAAGATAATGTAAAAGAAAAAAAGAATTACTATCACTTAGTAATGTTTCCTTATCCTTCTGGAAACCTACATATTGGTCATTGGTATAATTTTATTGGTGCAGATGTCCATGCTCGTTTTAAACGAATGAAGGGATATAATGTTTTAAGTCCTTTTGGTTTCGATGCTTTTGGTCTTCCAGCAGAAAATGCTGCTATTGAACATGGAGTTCATCCTAAAAAATGGACTATGGAAAATATAAAAACAATGTCTAAGCAATTAGAGGCGATGGGGAATACTTATGATTGGACTAGAAAGATAACTACTTGTCTTCCAGAATATTACAAATGGACTCAGTGGATATTTTTACAAATGTTCAAAAAAGGTTTAGCTTATCGTGAGAAAGCTTTAGCTAATTGGTGTCCAAAATGTAAGTCTGTTTTAGCTAATGAACAGTCTGAAGGAGGAAAATGTTGGCGTTGTGGTGAAGAAGTTGAACAAAAAGAAGTTGAGCAATGGCTTTTAAAAATTACTGATTATGCAGACAAGCTTCTTGAAGATTTAGAAGATTTAGATTGGCCAGAAAGGACGAAGACAATGCAGAGAAATTGGATAGGCAAATCAAATGGAGCTGAAATAGAATTTCCAATTGAAAGTTCTCAATTAAAAATAAAAATATTTACTACACGCGCCGATACGTTGCCTGGGGTTACTTATCTAGTTTTAGCACCAGAACATCCTCTTATAAAAACATTAGACGCTAGAATAAGAAATAAGAATAGCGTTAATGATTATTTTGAAAAAAATAAGCATAAAACAGAACTAGAAAGAATAACTAACGTTAAGGAAAAGACGGGAGTAGAATTACAAGGAATCAAGGCTATTAATCCTTTCACAAAAAAAATAATTCCTGTTTGGGTTTCTGATTATGTTTTGGGTAATTATGGAACAGGGGCAGTGATGGCTGTTCCAGCTCATGATGATAGAGATTTTGCTTTTGCAAAAGAATTTAAATTACCAGTAGTGCAGGTAGTTTCTGAAGATGGAAAAACTAGAGAATTAAAAGAAGCTTATGTAGGAGATGGAGTAATGATAAATTCAGGAGATTTAGATAGTATTCCTAATAATATAGCCAAGGATAGAATAATTGAATTAATTAGTGCTCAGAAAAAAATTAATTATAAATTTAGAGATTGGCTTATTAGTCGTCAGCGTTATTGGGGGACTCCGATTCCTATAATTTATTGTAAAGAATGTGGAATAATACCAGTTCCAGAAAAAGATTTGCCGATTACTCTTCCAAAAATCAAAGATTATACCCCAGACGACCAGGGGAGATCTCCTTTAGCTAAGTCTGAAAAATTTTTTAAAACCAAATGCCCTGATTGTGGTAGTTCGGCAGAACGAGAAACAGATACAATGGATACGTTTATAGATTCTTCTTGGTATTATTTACGCTATGTTGACCCTAAAAATAAAAAAGTTTTTGCAGACGCTAATAAGCTTAATGCTTGGTTGCCAGTAAAAATGTACATAGGTGGGCCCGAGCATGCTGTGATGCATCTTCTTTATGCAAGATTTTTTACTAAATTTTTATACAATGAAGGTTATCTTAGTTTTAAGGAACCATTTTCATCATTACGTCATCAAGGTATGATTCTTGGTTCTGATGGGCAAAAAATGTCTAAGTCTAAAGGCAATGTTGTTGATCCAGATGAATTAGTAGAGAAATTCGGCGCAGACTCAGTGAGAGTTCATCTTTGCTTTATGGCTGAATATCATCAAGGTGGAATTTGGAACTCTACAAGTATTTTAGGATCATATCGGTTTTTAAATAGAATATATAATTTATTTGCTAATTTTAAAGTAGATAAAAAAAATAATCCTAAAAACAATTTAGCGAAAGAACAAAAAAGGCTAGCTAGATTTACGCACAAGACTATGAAAAAGGTAAGTGAGGATATATATGATTTTAAATTCAATACAGCTATTTCCGCTCTTATGATCTTATTAAATGAAATAGAAGCAAAAAAACATTTAATTAATAAAAATATCTCAGAAAATTTTGTAAAATTACTAGTTCCTTTCGCTCCTCATTTAGCAGAAGAAATTTGGCAAAAGTTTGGTAATAAAAAATCAATACATTTAGAATCTTGGCCAGAATTTAATAAACGTTTAGTTGAAGACGAAGAAACCGAATTAGTAATTCAGGTAAATGGCAAAGTTAGAGATAAAATTACAATAGACGTAGGTATTTCACAATTAGAAGCTGAAGATATAGCTATGGATAGTGAAAAGATAAAAAAATTTATTGGTTCTAAAAAACCTAAGAAATTTATTTTTGTGCAAGACAAACTTATTAATATAGTTCTTTAGGGCTTTTCTTGGTTGAAAATATTTTTCTTTCGCCATAAACTTAAAGAATGCTTAAACATTCTTTAGTTTTAATAACGATGATATTCGCTGGTATGTTTATTTATGCGATACTTCGAGTTCCGGAGTTAGATTTTTTACGTGACACAATATTAGCGCTATTTTAGCGGATCGTCTTCATAGACTATTTGATTTTTTTTGATTACGAAATGGTAAATACCAAGACCAATTGAGATTCCAAACAATAAACTTATAAATGGATTGTCAAAAATGTTTCCCAACATATTAAAGGCAGATGCTGTTAGCAAAGACGAATTTAATTCAAGTTCACTGGCAAGATTTTCATTCCCGCGATTACCATTATTAAGATAAGTAATAGAAGAATTAAATTTTAGAACTTCAACATTGGCAAGCTCAGTAATTTGGAACTTGATACTTACTGATCCAGAATCATTGGCGACAATGTTTCCAATATCAAAGCTAGCTATATTGTTTTCCAAATCTACATTAGCGAAACTAGAATTTTTGTATTCAACTTCATTAGGAAGATTTATTTTTAGTACAGCATTTTCTAAAACAGAGTCAATATTGTTTTTATAATTAACAGTATAAATAACTTCTTTTCCTGGTCTTGATTTACTTTTGTTGAATTCTGCTCCTATTGTCAAAATTCCATCTGCTGAAACTGATTGAACAAAAACAGGGGGTGTTTCTGTATCAGATGTGTTTTGAGATGGAATACGAGTAGTAAAATTATGGATATCTCCATAGCTAATTCCATAAGAGTTTTTCGCAACGGTACGGAAATAGTATGTTTTGTCTATCGTAAGATTAGCTAAAGAATAAGCAAAGTAAACTTCGCCACTTTGTGAACCAATGGTATGGTCGGCGTTTTTACGGACATTATTAATGAAGTTAGGATCTTCGCTCCATTCAAACCAGGCGGTTGTTAAATCATTATTAGGAATTATGTTTCCGTTAAGAAGGGCAGAGCATTGATTAACAAATAAGGCTGTAGTAGTTATAGCTGTTGGTTGTTTTTTATCAACTGATATATTCTCATTTTGTATAGTTTTAAAATTGAAAATATTGCCATAACTTGAACCATAAATATTCTTAGCAACGACTCTATAATAATATCTAGTATTAGAAGCTAGACTATCAATATAGGTATTAGTTGTTAATTTATAATTGAATTCCCCTAAATTTTTATTAATAGTAGTAAATCCTAAAGATTCAGTTGTTCCATATTCAAACCAGTAGTCAGTATAAGAATTGTTAGGATTTACGGTGGCATTCAAAGTTGCTGAATTATTATTGATTGAAGAAGCAGAGCTAGTTATTGCTGTTGGCGAATAATCATTAGATGTATTGTCATAATAAGGATAATAATTATCATATTCTAAATCTTGAATATCAAGAGTGGTAAATTCAAGTATATTTCCACGTTCAATTCTATTGAATGTGTTTTGAACAACTGCTCTGTAATAATAAGTGGTATTAGGAGAAAGCCCAGTCAAGTTTTTATCAAAAGGTTGTTGAAGAAAAGTTAAAAGAATATTAATACTTTGCGTTGCAGTATAATTACTAAGAGATTCTTCTGTCCCGTATTCAAACCAGACATTGGTATTGGCATTATGAGTTTCAGAATTAACAATTCCGCGTAAATAAACATTATCATGAGAAATAGAAACAGTTTCAGTGGTGACTGATGTTATTGTCGCATTAGCAGTATTGAAAGAAATAACAGGCAATAGAATAATTATAAACAGCCCAGCTATTAATTTATTTTTTATAAATATTTTTATCATAAAAGTTATTTGTAAGTTTTACTTTTGTCAGTATATAATAGCATAAATTAGTAAATTTGTAAACCCCCCACTTATGTATAAGTGGGGGGGGTAAACCCCCTGCGCGGATTAGTATATAGAATAGCTTTTCTAAAATTTAAAATAGTATTTTAAGAATTAATGAGATATAATAACGCCTATGGAAAAATTAATAGGCGTAATTTTATTAGGATTAGCGATAGCAGCGTCTTTTTATATAGTTACAAATTTAGATAAATTAACTAGCAATACGATACCCGTCCCAGATAAAATCATAGACTATTTTAAAGTTAACCCTTTCAAATAATTTCTGATAATTTTACAGTTGTTTCTATTATTATCTTTTTTCGGAGTATTTTAATTTTCATTTTATCACCTACGTTCATTTTTTCTAAAATATCCTGAATAGTTTTTTTAGGAGTTATTTTTTGTCCATTACATTCAAGAATAATATCTTTTTCTTTAATACCTGCTTTATGAGCAGGAGATTTTTTTATAATTGCTTCACAACTTCCTTTTCTACCTATCACTATTGCTCCGTAATCTACGGGCAAATTCATTTTTTCGCTTAAATTTTTATCAATATTTATATGTCTTATACCCAAAAATGGCCTGCGAACTTTTCCATATTTTTTAACATCATCTAAATCTTTTTTTGCATTATTAATTGGTACGGCAAATCCTATGTTTTGTGCTCCAGAAATAATCGCAGCATTAATACCAACAACTTTTCCTTGTAAATCAATTAATGGACCCCCAGAGTTTCCTGGGTTTATAGCAGCATCTGTTTGAATTAGTCCTCTAAATTGTTGATAGTTATTTTTTTTATTTCCGTTATCAGAGGATATTACTCTAGAAAGCCCAGATATTATTCCTTTGGAGACAGTATTTTGGAAAAGACCAAGGGCATTACCTATGGCTAAAATTGTATTTCCTAAATCTATTTTTTCTGAATCTCCTAATTTAAGAAAGGGCATATTTCTAGCAGGGATTTTAAGTATGGCGATGTCATCTATTGGATCTCTAGCCAAAACCATAGCTCTATATTTTTTATCATTAGAAGTTATTATTTCATATTCTGCTTCTGGATCAGAAATTACATGTTTATTAGTAAGAATAATTCCAGTTGGATCAACTATGAATCCAGAGCCATTACCTATTTCAATCATGCCTTTTGCATCTATTTTTTCTTCCGGGATTTTAAGGTCAGGCATGCCGAAGGGAAGAACAGGGAATATGTCTGCTGGTAATTCTTTCTCAACCTCTCTTAGGCTTTTAATTGCGATTATAGATACTACTGCCGGCAAAGATTTTTTTATTATTTTTGTTATTTTTTCCATACAGGTATTATATTTATATTATTATACCAAATAATTAATCTTTTGATTCTTTTTTATTATTAATATATTTTCCAAGTTCTAGAAGACCCATATTAATTATAATCATTCCTAGCGCTCCTAAAAGCCAACTACTAGAAAGAGCTGTTGTTCCTAATATGTTTTGGAAGAAAGGAACGTAGATAGCTATCGTCATAAGCAGAATACCAACAAGTACCCCTCCTAGAATATATATATTAGAAAGAGGATTGTAGCTTAATATGCTTTCTCTCATGTTTCGGATAGAGAAAACAGAGAAGAGAGAATACGAGCCCAAAGAAGCAAAGATAAAAGTTCTAACAGTTAATGGATCAAAGTTCATTTTTAATAGAATATAATAAATTGCTATTAAAGCAAAACTAGTAATTAATCCTACGGTCACGATTAAGAATTTCATTTCTTTAGTAATCAATTTATTAAAAGATTTTTTTGGTTTTTTCAAGAGAAGATTAAAATGGTCTTCAAAGGCGAAGGCAATAGCAGGAAAACTGTCGCTAAAAAAGTTTATCCAAAGTATTTGAAGAGCATTAATAGGGAGACTTAGTCCTAAGATTATCGCGCCTCCTATTAAAACTAATTCGTCCAATAAGCTAATTAATAGATAAACTATTACTTTCCTAGTATTTTCTGTTATTCTTCTTCCTTCTTCTATGGCAGATACGATTGTTTTGTAATTGTCGTCTAACAATACTAAGTCTGCGGTTTCTTTGGCGACATCACTACCCGATCCCATAGCTACGCCTATATTTGCTTGTCTTAAGCTTGGAGCGTCGTTGATGCCGTCTCCTGTCATTGCCACCACTTCTCCTGTTTCTTGAAAGGCTTTAACTATTTTTAATTTCCCTGCTGGGCTTACTCGGGATACAATTTTTAATTCCGTTAATTTCTTTTTAAGTTTCGGATCTGACATAACATCAAGTTCTTCTCCATTTATCATGTTTTCTTTTTTAATAGAAAAGCCTAATTCTTTTGCAATGGATTCAGCTGTGCCCTGATAATCGCCTGTAACGATGACAGTTTTAACACCCGCTTGTTCTATATTATGAATACTTTCTTTAACCCCTTCTCTGATAGGGTCTTTAAAGGAGATAATCCCCAAAAAAGAAAGATTTGTAAATTTTTCTGTGCAAAGATTTACTTTATTTTTTGGAGTAATTTTTTTAATGGCAATGCCTAAAATTCTTTCACCACAGTGAGCTAATTTATTAATTTCAGAATTTATAATTTTTATATTATCTAGATTTTCATTTGATATTTTCAAAAGTATGTCTGGGGCTCCTAGAAATGCGATCATATCATTTTTTTGGTGTTCAATAGCAACTGCTGAAAATTTATTAGAAGAGTTGAATGGTAAGATATCGTTTATTTTTATTTCTTTTTTAAGCTTGTCTAGAAATATTCCATTTTTAGCACCAGCCTTAACTATAGCTCTTTCTAATGGTCTACCTATCAATCTCCATTTTTCATAGGGATCTTTTGGATTTTCTACAACAACATCTGTGTTGGCCAAGGCAAATTCAAGCATTTGGTTTTCATCAAATTCTTTATTAAAACTTTTTATTTCAGACAAACTCATTTTAGCTTCTGTGATAGTTCCTGTTTTGTCCGTTAAAATTATAGTTGTATTTCCTAATGTTTCGGCTGCTAATAATTTTCTAATTATGCCTTTTTTTCTAACTAATCTTTGTACTCCAACAGCTAATATTACGGTCATAGCTACAGGCAATCCTTCTGGAATAGCTGCTATTAATATAGCCACAGAAATTAAAAACATTTCTAAAATAGATTTTCCTGAGTAAATTCCTATGAAAAAAACCATTAAAGTAATAATGCCTATAAAGAACGCGCTTTTTAAACTAAAACTAATTATGCTTTTTTGAAGAGGAGTTTTACTTTCTTGTTTGTTTGATATCAAAGAGGCAATTTTTCCTATTTCTGTGCTTTGTCCTGTTGACGTTACTATCGCATTGGCGAAGCCTTGAACGATAAGAGTTCCTCCAAATACCATACATTTTTGATCTCCCAAAACAGCTTGAAAATTGACGGCCTTGGTATTTTTTTGAACTGCTAACGACTCTCCTGTTAAAGTTGACTCGTCTACGAGAAAATTATTTGTATAGATAAGCCTAGCATCACAAGGAATACGTTCTCCTTGAGAAAGATGAATTATGTCACCAGGAACTAGCTCATCGGAGCCTATTTCATATTCATGATTTTCTCGCAAGACCCTAGTTCTTTTTTCTATATATGTTTTAAGATGACTTAAAGCTACCTCGGCTTTATTTTCTTGGTAAAAACCTAAAGAACAATTAACAAAAGCAGCAGACAAAATGAATATAGCATCAACATAATCTTTGAGAATAATAGTTATCGCGCCAGCGATTAGAAGAATAAATATCAAAGGGCTTTTAAATTGATCAAGAAATATTTTAGTTTTAGTGGTTTTTGGTTTTTCTGGAATTATATTGGTACCAAAAAGCTGAGACCTACTCCCAACTTCTTTTTCTGACAATCCTTCTTGGCTAGTTTCTAGAATATTTAAACATTCAGGAACAGATAGTGCCCAAAAAGATTTTTTAATTACATTTGATAAAATAGACATCTTGCTTTTTATTATAGCAATATTATAGCAATTTATTGAATTTGTTTGTGTTATACTAATATAAATGGGGTCGTAAATTTTTAATTATTAAATATGATTAAACTGTATAATTTTTTAAATAATTTCATTTGTCGAGGATATCATAAATTCAAATTTGTGATTGGTAAATTAATAGCGACTTCTCTTTCTGGTTTTATAGCTGGTGTTTTATTCGCTTCAATTTTTTGGATTATGGTAGTTCTTTTTCTAAAATATTTTTCGATTATAGCGTTAGTATATCCAAATCTTTAAAAGTATGTGTGGAATTGTTGGATATTTTGGAAAAAATAAAGCCTTGCCAATCCTTTTGGAAGGGTTAGAACGATTGGAATATAGAGGATATGATTCAGCTGGTATTGTTGTATATTGTGGAGAGAAGATGAAATCTTTAAAATCCGTTGGGCGTGTAAGCTCTCTTAAAGAGAAAGTAATTAAAGAGGACTTAATAAGCGGAAAAGTAGGTATTGCGCATACACGTTGGGCTACTCATGGCAAGCCTTCGGAAAAAAACGCTCATCCGCATTGCGATTGTAAAAGAAAAATTTGGGTGTGTCATAATGGCATTATTGAGAATTATAAAATTTTAAAAAAATGGTTAATAGAACGAGGGCATAAATTTCGTTCTGAAACAGATACAGAAGTAATACCTCATTTGATAGAAGAGTATTTTCAAGGAAATTTGGAGAATGCTTTGGTTAAGGCATTAAAAAAAATTGAGGGTACTTATGCTATCGTAGCGATATCAGAAAAAGATCCGAATAAAATAGTGGCAGCTAAAAATAGCAGTCCATTAATTATAGGTATTGGCGACAAAGAATTTATTGTTGCTTCTGATGCTTCAGCGATTTTAAGCTATACAAAAAAGGTAGTTTATTTAAACGATAAAGAAGTGGCAGTTATGAATGCAGATGGAATTAAATTTTTAGATCTTTTTAAGAAAAGTCTTTCTAAAAAAACACACATATTAAATTGGGATTTATCCAGCGCGCAAAAATCAGGTTATCCTCATTTTATGCTTAAGGAAATTTTTGAACAGCCGGAAAGTATAGCTAATAGTTTACGAGGTAGACTTATTAACAAAGAAGGAATTACTAAGTTGGGCGGATTAGATAACGTTAGAAAAAAAATGGCCAATATAAAAAGAATTTTAATTTCATCTTGTGGCACTGCTTTTTATGCTGGATTAGTCGGCGAGTATTTGATTGAAGAAAAGACTGGTATTCCAGTTGAGGTTGATTTAGCTTCAGAGTTTCGTTATAGAAAACCAATTATAGATAAGCACACTGCTTTCTTGATTGTATCTCAATCAGGAGAAACGGCAGATAGTTTAGCAGCCCTGAAAGAAGCCAAAGAAAAAGGAGCCTTAACCTTAGGGATAGTTAATACGGTTGGCTCAACTATTTCTCGTGAAACAGATGCGGGAATTTATAATCATGCTGGTCCAGAAATAAGCGTGGCTTCAACAAAAGCTTTTACTTCTCAGCTTTCAATTTTCATACTTTTAACTTTATTTTTAGCAAGACAAAGACAAATGTCTTTAATAGAGGGGAAAGAGATAATTAATAGTTTGAAAAAAATTCCCGCTAAAGTTAAGCAAATTTTAAAAAATATTTCTCAAATAAAAAGAATCGCTAAGAAATATAAAAAATTTAACAATTTCTTTTTTATGGGCAGAAAATATAATTATCCTGTTGCTCTAGAAGGAGCTCTTAAACTTAAAGAAATTTCTTATATTCATGCAGAAGGGTATAGCGCAGGAGAAATGAAGCATGGACCTATTGCTTTGATAGATAAAAATTTTCCATCTGTTTTTATCGTAACTGAAAATTCGGTTTATGAAAAAGTTGTTTCTAATATGGAAGAAGTTAAGGCTCGTGGCGGTCCGATTATTGCTATAACCAATATTGGAAATAAAAAATTAGATAAAATTGCTGATGATGTTATTTATGTGCCGAAAACCATAGAAATACTTGAACCTATTTTAAATGTTGTGCCACTTCAACTTTTAGCTTATTATATTGGTGTGATGAGAGGGCGTGACGTTGATAAACCTAGAAATTTAGCAAAGTCGGTAACTGTAGAATAAGTTTGGTTCTACGCAAAGCGGAGGGTTGGCAGAGTGGTCTAACGCGCCGCACTTGAAATGCGGTAGAGGAGGAATCCTCTCGGAGGTTCGAATCCTCCACCCTCCGCACTAATTATGAGTTTAAATAATATAAATTAATAATTTAAATAAAATGAATCCCACACATAATCAAAGACTAATCTTTAATTTTGTGTAGGATAGTTGTATAATTTAAAATTATATATTAAACATAAAAATAACAAAGTCAGAGAAAGTTTTACTTTCCAGTCTTTATATGTTGGGAACTTGTCCCACACATAATAAAGATTAGATTGTAAATTTTAAAAAACACTTTCCAGTCTTTATATGTTGGGAACTTGTCCCACACATAATAAAGATTAGATTGTAAATTTTAAAAAACACTTTCCAGTCTTTGTTATGTGTGGGATGAAACAAGATATAAAAAAAATAAATGAATTTATTACCAAGGTTGATGATATGAAAAAGCAAGAGAAGATGGATTTATCATCTGACCAAGATTTGAGCATCGCTATAATGAATCTTATAAGCATTGAAGAACATTTCTTTTTTACTGGAGCCAAAACAGAAAAAACAGAATACTTTGATTTAATAAATGAAGTGCGAGAAATGCGTAAAGTGCTCCTTAAAAAGATTGTTAAAGAATACGAAGGAGAGGTGTGGTGTATTTCTAAGCATTTATTGGCTGCTTCTATGCGCCTTATGGAAGTTGGCTCTAAACAACTAGGAAGAGGACATAAAAAAGAAGCCTATGATTTATTTAGTAAGGCGTATAATTTATATTCGCTTTTTTGGGGGTTAAATATGAAACTTGTTAATTCTAATGATATAAAAAAAATAGATGAAAATGCTCTAAACAAACATGATCAAGAAAAAAAAGGCTTTATGGGGAAGCTTGGAGTATTGGTAAGAAAGGCTATAGATTGTTGTATCGAATAAAGTCTTTATTTCAATTCTTTCTCGTTCTTTTCTCGTTCCCTCCTTTATCTTTTTTATTTCCTCCTTTAGTTTTTCTTATCCCCCTCCTTTAGGAGGGGTTAGGGGAGATTTTCTTTCTTTGTCGTTTGTCGTTTGTCGTCGGCTTGTTCTGACTTGCCCTGAGCGGTGTCGAAGGGTCGTTAGTCAGCATGGCGGGAATCCAGTCTTTTTTTCTTCTCCGTTAATTCCAATTTTTTAATTTTCCATTGTCTCTACCCTGAATTAACAGACAATGACAGATTCGTTATTAATTGATTTAATTTTATTCTAGTTGATTAAAATTTGAGTTAAAATAAAAGCAATATAAATTACTAGTAAAAATAGACCTTCTTTTCTGTTT
>JAHILT010000028.1 GCA_018896875.1 Patescibacteria group bacterium | reverse complement strand
TAGCGAAACCACCCTATAAATATTTTATGCTTCGAGCGGTTGGGGATAGCATGAATAAAGCGAGAATTAATGACGGCGATTTAGTGTTAGTACGCCAACAAATGACAGCGAACAACGGTGATATAGTTGTGGCCTTGATAGATGATGAAGCGACTATAAAGAAGTTACGTTTACATAAAGATCATGTCATACTAGAGCCAGATTCAACCAATTCGGAGCATTGTCCTATAGTGCTTGAAAGAGATTTTAGAATACAGGGTATTGTTGTTAGATCAATGCCGGGAATTTAACACCGGTTAAAAAAAGGAGGAATTAAAATGTCAAAAGGAAAAGTAACAAAAACGCAAATTAGAAAAGAAAGATCCCCAGAAAAAATCGAGAAGGTGTTAAAGCAAAAAGAATATCCAAGCGGAAAATTACCACAAGGTAAAGTTCTTCATCATGTTAAGCCTGTTGTAGAAGGTGGGAAAACAACACCAAAAAACACCAGAGTTATCCCAAAAGCAAAACATGAACAGATTCATGCGAATAGAAAAAAAATAGGAAAAATTTAATTAAGGCTAAAACTGCTTAGCAAGTTTTTGTTTATAAAAGCGTGGGATCTTAGTATAATACGCAAAGAGGTGATTATGTCAAAAGTTCAAGAATTGTCAGAAAGATATAGCATAGCAGAAAGAGAAGCGCAATATTTATTATTTGATCCTAATGCACAATTAGAAAATACTACAGTGCTAAAGTTTGACAAAATTTATTGCTATCCTAAAGATAAAGTCATGCCCGGATTCTTCCAGATTCAGAATCGAAGATATTTAGGAAATAAATATAAGCTGACAGTATTCATTTCAGATATTCTGAGAGAAAAATGCGGTTCAATTCAATCTATCTGCGATATTTTTGCTGGCACTGGGGTTGTCGGGAGTTATTTTAATAAAAGAAATATCCGCATAACAACTAATGATATTCTTTATAGTAATTATGCAGCCTTGAGAACTTTCATGGGTGTAACCGATATTGACTTAAATAAATTAAAAGAAAAAATTGATTTTTTAAACTCGCTAAGGCCAGCAAAAGATAATTATTTCTCTTTAAACTTTGGAAATACATATTTTACTTTAGAAAATTCCCGGAAAATAGGTGCGATTCGTGAAAAAATAGAGGAATTATCTGCTAATGAGGAGGAAAAATTAGTCCTGACAACATCTTTAATGTATGCTGTAGATAAAGTGGCCAATACGGTTGGGCATTATGATGCGTTTAGAAAAAAACTTGATACGGTCAACCCATTAGTTTTATTGTTACCAAGTATTAAAATAGAGAATAATTTTAATAATGAAGTTTATTGTGAAGATGCCAATCAATTAGTGCAAAAGATTAATTGCGATGTCTTGTATATCGATCCACCATATAATTCTCGACAGTATTGCGATGCATATCATTTGCTAGAGAATCTTGCCAGGTGGGATAAGCCAGATGTTTATGGCGTAGCGAAAAAAATGGATAGAGGGAATTTGAAAAGCAATTATTGTTTGAAATCAGCAACAAAAGCTTTTGCTGAATTAATACGTTATGCAAAATGTAAACATATTTTAGTTTCGTACAATAATACAGGTGAATCTAAAGATTGCAGGTCAAACGCCAGAATAAAAGATTCTGAGATTGTCAATATTTTGAAAAGAAAAGGCGATGTCCAGATATTTGAGCGCAATTATAAAGCCTTTACAACTGGAAAAAGTAGTGGTGAAGGCCACACGGAAAGAATTTTTTATTGCAAGGTAGGAGTATAAAAGTATGCAATATTATCAATGGACAATTGGTTCTACAACTGTGCGAAATCCGAATCGCTTGCAAGATGGATTGCGTATTCTAAAGAAAAATTTTGAAGGGAAGGAATGGGGGCTCAAACAGCAAGAAAAATTTTTTGAATTGTTAAAAGAGAATGCTATTTATGAGATGGAAGATGATAGTTATGAAAGGATGACAAGTGCGCGTAAGCAGGAACATGCAAGAAAATGGGTTTCGGTTTTAAATCAACTTGGATTTTGTTATGTATATCAATCTTCTAATAAGCCAGTATTTATATCTAATGCGGGGATAGCATTGATAGATAACCCTGACTTAGAAGATGAGATATTCTTACGCCAATTATTGAAGTATCAAAAGCCTTGCATTTTGCCAAAACAAAATGGGATGTCTTTTTCTGGTGTGTCAGTTTTGCCTTTTATTGTCAGCTTAAAAATAATTTATGTTTTGAAAGGGCTATCGAAAGAGGAAATCAGTATTTTTCTTAATACTATAGTTAAAATGGATGAAGTAAATATTATTACCAATAAAATTAAAATTTATCGCGCCGAAAAAGCTAAAGTAAAAGGTAAAGTTAAACGTAAAGAGTTATATTTTAAAACACAGCTTTCCCGCGTAAAAGAGGTATTTAAAGAAGATATTAATCGTCGGGTTAGTATGATTAAGCAGTTAATTTCTCAATTCGAGAAAACGTCCGAGATTTTAACCACGGATAATGGGAAGAAATTATTGTCAGAGATTACTAAGGGTGGAAAAGGCTCCAAAACAGCAAAAGCAAGAGAGGCTCAAAGAAACATTGCTAACAGTTTAAAAAAAGGAGGCAAATTTATTGATCTGAAGAAAATCTTTTTGGATTACTATTTGCCTTTAAAGATAGCAACTTTGAAAGATTACGCTGATCTTACTGCTCGTTATTTGCGAAAAAGTGGTTTATTTTCAATCAACCGTGAAAAAATTGTAATAATATCTGAGAAATTAGATTTTATAAAAAACTTGCTATCATGTGATTGGAATCTTGTAGATGATAAAAACTATCTTGGGTATCTTTGGGATTCTACTTTGCCAAAGCTTCCCTCAGATAACATTGATTTTCTGAAAAATTATGTAAAAGAAGCCACTAAAAAAGAAGAAATATTGTTTGGAAAAAGGGGAGAACAAAAATTGGTTGAGTTAATAGGAGGAAAGCTAAAACCGCCAACTGATTTAATTAAACTTAAACAATATAGCAAAACGATTGAAAAGAATATTCTTAATTTGAAAGAAATAGATTTTTATTATTCTCAAGGAAAAGCCGATCAAATAGAGGATATTTTGAATTATTATGATTTAATTATTAATAAAAAAATTCTCGGTGGTTCTGCATATTATCCCGCTTATCTTGAATGGAATACTTGGCGAGTTTTTCTTGCGATAAATACATTATTGAATAAGCCTTTTGAGGCACGTAATTTTAATATAGATGAAGAATTACAGCCTGTAGATCATGCTCAAGGCAATAAAGCCGATATGGTTTTTGAATATAGCGATTTTATAGCAGTTGTGGAGGTGACTTTGTCTCTCGGTTCTAATCAATGGAGTGCGGAAGCAGAGCCAGTACCAAGACACGTTGCCAAGATTCAATATGATAATAGTAATAAGGATGTGTTTGGTGTTTTTGTTGCGCCCAAAATAGATGTTAATACGGTATTAACTTTTTTTAATAACCGTCAATACTCAATAAACGACAGAATGATTATGCTAACAATTATCCCTTTTACGATAGACCAGATCAAATTGTTATTAAATATATTTAAAATAAAGAGATTTTCTATTGAAGGGATGAAGACGTTGTTTAGAGATATACGTAAAGAAATAGATGAATGTGAAAATGCGTTGGCGTGGTTTAATAGAATACCAACTTTGATAGAAGATTGGAGTAAGGCTTTATGAGGAGCAACTATATCTATCAAGGTGATTGCGTAGAAGTGATAAAAAAAAATATTGAAGCAAATTCAATAGATTTGATATATGCTGATCCGCCATATAATCTTTCTGGTAAATCATTGAATCTTATAAATAATACCACGGGTGGAGCATTTTATAAAATGAATGAGGATTGGGATACTTGGGATTATGATGATTATGTTAATTTTTCTAGACAATGGCTTACAGCTTGTTTCAACGCACTAAAAGAAACAGGCAGTGTCTATATTTCGTGTACTTACCATAATATTGGAGAGATTATATTTGTGGCAAAGAGCTTAGGGTTTAAATTGAATAATATAATAACGTGGT
>JAHILT010000027.1 GCA_018896875.1 Patescibacteria group bacterium | reverse complement strand
TTGGTTCGGATTGTTATATTAACTTTATTTAAGCATGATGATATTAAACAAATATATAAGTTTAACCTGATAGCCGCCTCATTCCGAATTCTATTTTTGGATTTACTCGATATTACACCGGAGGTTTCTCCCGCAATCCAAAAAATAAAAAGGATCCTTACTCTTTTCATCCTATACTATACTGTATTACTAATTTCCTACTGTAAGGCAAATTGCGACCTTTGTATCATTTTGTCATTTTGGAATATTGCAGTCAGGTTTCCCATAAGAGAGTTCCCTTTCCACATATACATCACGGTTTTATATCCTGCCAAATCTTGACTTGACTGAAGTTCACCAGGAGAACCAAGTATTGCTACTACTTCCTGATAGGACATTCCTTCCTGAAGTCGGTTAAATTGATCGAGGCTTACCCCCGTGGCTTTTTTCTCTACAGGTTTTGATGAGGCTTTAGGTTTTGGGCTTACTTTTAAGGTTGGAGATGATTTTGGTTCTTGGTTTGGGAGAGTATTCTCAATATTAGGGTTAGTTTCAGATTTAGCTGGATTTCCGCTTTGAGTTTTATACATATTAAGTTCTGTATAAAGTGAACCGATATAGAAACAAATAAATAACAACCCTAAAATTATAAGTAGTTTTTTCATATTAGTTCGGCGGTAATTGACATATAGTAAACTATCGTTCCTCCCAAGAAAAACCACAATCACGACAAACATTAAGAGGTAGCGGAGGAGGTGAAAAGAAAAGAGTTATATAGTGACCAAACGGCACCTTCCTTTTAACTGTTTTGATATTGTTACTATCGCATTTCGGACACTTCTTTTTATCAAATAAGCCAAACATATAAGGTTAATAGTATTACGAAAAAAACAGAAAATCAAGAGTAAAAGAACACTCAGATTATGTCGACTGCCAGAATGTCGATCGGTAGTATTAACTAATGAAAGTATCAAAACAAGAAAAAGATAGGTTTCTGAAGAAATTCGGCAAACAGATTAAAAAGGCTCGCCAGGAAGCTGATATTTCCCAAGAAGAATTGGCTGATTTAGTAGGTATTAATCGTACTTATATGAGTAGAATTGAGCGCGGGATAAGTAACCCACCGATTTACACCATCCACAAAATTCAACTAGCCATTAAATCTTTCCTCTCATTTTTAAAATAAATTATTTATAAAGCAACTTCTTTGGAGAAATTAGCGAATTGTTCTTTATTAGCTTCTTTAATTGCTTCTATGTTACGCGCAAAAGCCTCTACAGCACTGTTCACTGTATCTTCAGATTTAAAACCATCTCTTAGCCCATCATCTAATCCCCTACAAAAAGAAGAACATATATCAACAATAGGTTTAAAAACAGCATTACCATCATCAGACGTTATTTTTTTATTAAAAATAACTCTAAAGTAATTAGCTATCTTTCTATCAAGGATTATCTCCATAGCTTTAGCAATCGCGGCTAACATCATGAAAATAGAGCCCCTTTTTCTGTAAAACTCTAATTGCTCAATCTCTACCCCCTTTAATCCGCCTTTTTTTTCAATCGTGAGTAAATTATTTTTCTTATCTTGAATTGCTTTTAGTAAGCAATATGTAAATAGTATATGTTTAGCAGTAGTGTTTTCATTAAAAAAGGAACTATATAGAAAATCTTCTTCCCACATTTTTGTTTTTTGGTGATAAGCAATCCCAGGATGCCCATGGAAAGCTGCCAAGGCTTGACCTGCAGTTACAGATGGAAGCATATTTGGATTTCTTTTAATGATGTCTTCGGATCCTCCCCTTCTGGGTAAATACTGGATAGACTTCAATTGTAAAAATTCAGTAACTAATCTTTTTTGAATCGAATCATTACTTCTAAAATCTGGAGCATTTATTCTATTTTGACTGTTGTTGTAATTAACAATACTTCTTAAGGTTTTATTGCTTTTGCATACGACGAAACGTACTTGTACAAGAATTGGCTTTTTTAAACTTCGACTGTTAAGGCTACCTAACGCTCCAGTAGTCTGAGCTCCATTAATTACTGCAACACCGTTTATCTTTAACAATTTTCCTTCTTGTTCTATCTTAAAATCATGAGTAAGAATTGTTATCCCGTTATTAAATACTAAAAAATGCTCAGGGTTTTTTACTGCAGTTTGTTTAATATTCTCATTAATGTTTTTATCGCTTTTACGACTACCTAAATAATCTCTAACATTTGCTGAAAACAAATCAGTCCTAAATTCTTTAAACAAAGAGACTAACCAGTCTCCTGAAATTGCTGTTATATATGCTCTCCAATCTGCCTGCTTGATAAAATACCCACCATCAATCTTTAGAGAATATTTTTTATCTACTAATATCGGCGTGTCTATTGACCTGTAGAGTTTTTCTAAAGTTTCTAACCCTATCTCAGACGCCCGAACATCTAAAGAATTAATCTGTTTATAATTTGAGTGAATAATAGTACTTGCTGTTAATTCAACTCTTTTCAGCTCCTTCTCTACATTTTTTGATTCACCACAATTATGAACATATAAATAATAAAGATTATCGATCTGATTATTCTTAATTGCTTCATGAAGTTCCCTTGCGTGTGATTCTAAACAAGTAGGCATATCTTTCTCTCTTGATCCTAAGAGCCACACAGTTGCTTGCGTTAATTGAGCAGCCTTTTTTGCATTAGCTTCTCTTTTCCCGAATTTTTGAGCAAAATAGCACTGCGCAATTATTGCCATTCTCGATTCTGAATCTATATAAACTAGATCCGCTCCCTTATCGTCTGGACCATCAGTTAATGAAGTTGATGCAACGGTACTTATATCTTCTATCCTTAATTTTAGTTGTAAGGCAAATAGTAACAACGCATTACTTCCAAATACCTCTAAATCTTTTCTTGCCCGAAAATCATTCCAGAAAGGTGTTGATGGATATTTTATTTTCATTATTTATTCTAGATATATATTATTAATCACAATTTTATATGTTAATTGTATTAAAATCTACTTATTATGAACATATTAAAAAATCTTCAAGATTTAATCGATTTTGGTTATCAGTCAATAAATAAAGCTCTAATTTCTGGTGATAGTAGAAATTACAGGCAAATGATTTTATTTGAGATGATGGGAGCAATTCATAAGTATTCAGTTGCAATATTGCATTTGTGTAGACAGGGACAAGGTGAAGCTGGACAGGTTTTATTGAGATCAATCGTTGAGGCAAATATTAATTGGCAGTATATTTCTGCGGTTAAATCTGATGAAAGAGTGATTGGATTCATTTTTAGTGATAATAAAGATCGGATAAAATTGGGAAATAAATTTTTAGATTTTAAATCAAGATATCCCACTCATAAATCACGATTTTGGGAATTAAATAAAAAAAGAGAGGGTTTTAAAAGCCTTGTTGATAAATTAACAGCAGAAAATAATCAACTAAAAAGGATATGTAATAAAATTGAGTGGAACGATAACTTAAAAGAAAGATCTTTAGCTGTTGATAAAATATATAAAAACGGCGCTTTAGAGTTTTTATACTTGACTGTATATTGGCTTTTTTCTCACCTTACTCACTTATCAGCCAGAGGTCTAGACAATTTTTTAGTTCGTCAATCAGACAAAATCTTGTTTAAGATTAATCCATCTTCTGATGGAATTAATGAACTTGCAATTTCAACATATGCTAACTACCTTGGTTTTTTAACGGAGTTTGGAAAATTTTTCAAGACGCCTATGAAACAAGAGTTATTAAAATTCGAAAGAATATTTAAAAAACTAAGTTAATATAGGACGGATTGAACACGGCACAAGTAACCCGTCTATTTAAACCGTCTATAAAATCACCAAGGTCTTGAATAAGACATCTCTTCTTATTTGAATTTAGATATTGATGTATTTATATTTTCTACTTTTTATTCCAATTAT
>JAHILT010000026.1 GCA_018896875.1 Patescibacteria group bacterium | reverse complement strand
TCTCTTTCATCAAAATGAGTTAAAACATAATCAATCTTTTCTGCTAAATCATTTGGGGCTTCTACTTTAGAAATAAATCCTGTTTTATTATCAATAAGAAAATCCACAATTCCACCCACTGATGTGCCAATAGTAGGAATTCCCGCAGCCATCGCCTCTAGGAAAGAATTACCTAGTCCCTCAGAACGAGACGGTCTCGCAAAAACATCAGCCACTCTAAAATAAAGAGGCAGGTCTTTTTGAGGAATGTGCCCTAAGAATGAAACATTATTTTTAAGTTGTAAGTTGTTTGTCGTTTGTCGTAAGTTTTTTAATTCCGGTCCATCGCCAATAATCAAAAGCTTTATATTTGATTTTTTTTCTTTTAGCTTCGCAATAGCTTCTATTAAAATATCCATACCATTTTTATACACTAAGCGTGAGGTAGTCAAAACAATATAGTCATCTTTTAATTCTAAGTTATCTCTTATGGCTTTTATTTCTAGATTGCTATATTTGTTTTGAAAAATTTCTATATCCACACCATTCGGAACAACCTCAATCGGACATTTTGCTCCTCTTTTCTTAGCGAAATCAGCTAAATAATGACTAATACACTGAATCATATCTGCTTTTTTAATAATTTTTTTACCAAACCATCCCACTAAACCAAGCTTTCCAAATATTAAATATTTTTCACTATCTCCTTCTTGTAGGGTCAAAAGCAATGGAATTTTCGGATGATTTAATTTAAAAAGCAAAGCGGCAACGCCTCCATAAGAAGCCATTAGCGCCCAAATAACATTAAATCTTTTTTGTTGATGTCTCTTCTCTGCTTCCTGCCATGCTTTATAAATATAATAAATTTTGCTCCAAATCCTTCCATAATATTTTTGTGTGCCATTATCACCTTCTTTAACTGATACCCCCTTCCCTAATCTAACTAATTCATAATTTACTCCTTTTTCTGAAGAAAGCCATTTCCTATTAAACTTATATGTAAAAATAGTAAAATCTCGTTGTTTTAAACGATTAACTATTTCTCGAGCGGCAACTTCCGCTCCTCCTTCAAAAGGATTATAAGCAAACGTGAATAGAGCTATGTTCATAAATGTAGTAATATTATAACAAATTAAGCATATAAATTGTTATATAGTTGAATTATGATTAAAATCTTATACATTCTAACTAAAAGCGGAATAGGGGGGGCTCAAAAATATATTAAAGACTTAACGGAAAATTTAGATAAAGAAAAATTTGAAGCAAAAATTATTTACGGACGAACAGACATCAAACATCTCTCCAATAAAACATATCCTTGGCTGTTATTCTTAAATGACTGGATAGCTGTTTTTGAATTAGTAAAAATATTAAAAAAAGAAAAACCAGACATTATTCATTTAAATAGTTCTAAGGCTGGAGTTATCGGATCTATTGCTGTCGCAATATACAATTCTGCACATCATATATCACCTATCACAGTAATATTCACCGCTCATGGATGGGTCTTTAATCATACCAACGAATTAGATTGGTTTTCACGTACTTTTTATATGTTCCTTCATAAAATTTCGGCTAAATTCCAAGATAAAATAATTTGTGTGTCAGAATATGATTACAAACTAGCTATTGAAAACGATATCTGTCCTAGGGAAAAACTATCTATAATTCACAATGGCGTCAATGATAATATAAAATTTTTAAAAAAGAACGAAGCACGTACTAATTTAAAATTTAAAATTAAAAATTTAAAATTTAATGATAACTGGCCATGGATAGGCTCAATCGGAAGATTGGTCAAAGAAAAAAATTACGAGACATTCATTGCAACAGCTAAATCAATTCCAAACGCCTATTTTTTTATTATTGGAGAAGGAACAGAATATAAAAATTTAAAATCAAAAATAAAAAAATCCCTGACCGGGCAGGTAAAACTAAATAATAGATTCTTTATTATTCCACCAACTGGCAATGATTCTATATATTTAAAAGCTTTTGATATATTCGTGATGTCTTCAATAAAAGAAGGTCTTCCTTATATTTTATTAGAAGCTATGTCTGCTGAGCTTCCAATTGTAATAACAGAAGCAGGAGGAATGCCCGAACTTATCAAAAACCACGAAAATGGCTTAATGGTAGCTCAGAAAAATCCCGAAGCTTTAGCAAAAGCCATTGGTGGTCTTATAGAAAACCAACCTATTGCTAAAGAATTGGCAAAAAAAGCCAAAGAAGTAGTCAAAGAAAAATTTGGATTAGAAAGAATGATAAAAGAAACTGAAAACGTTTATTTAAAAATTTAAAATCCGTCATCCGCACACTTACCCATCCAAACAAAAACTCCCCTCATTAAAGAAGTTTTTAAATTCTATAATGTCTTCAATCTTTCTATCTCCTGCTTGATGTCTTCGTTTGACGGATCGCCAGCTAAAACTTCTTCATAATATTTAATGGCATTAGTGTTGTCCTTAATATCAACATAATATTTTGCCAAACTCGCTTTTAAGAACAACTGATTGCTGTGTCCGATGTTTTTAAGACTCGTCTTTAAAAAGACAGGAATTTTTTCCATTTGATTACTAAAAGTATAAATATCAACTAAATCTAAATATACTTGAATATTAGTAGGATCATTTTCCAAAGATTTCAAATAATTTTCTTCCGACTTATCATAATCTTTTAAATAAAAGCCATACACAAATCCTGTGTTTTGAAAAGAAGTGTAATTCTTAGGAAAAACAGCACTAGCGAACTCCCATGTCCTTACTGCGCCTTCATAATCACCAACGACCTGCCTTAAAGACCCAGCTTCTAATAATAGATCTAAATGCTGATAATCTTCTTTAATTTGATTATTTATTTCTTCAATTCTTTTGCTATTTTTTTCTTTGTTCTCCTTTGTTGTTTGAACAGAAAAAATTATAGGCATATCTGCTATTTCTAAAGCCGTCTTTTTGAATAAAACATTATCTTCCACGCTTATATCAATATCGAAAGTTGTTGTAGCTATTCCATAAGTAACTCCACCTACAGTTTGTTCTCCAGAAGAAATAATATTATCATTCTCTGTTTTCAAATCTTCCCAAATAAACCAAAAAACTACAGATAATAAAATTACCAACAAAACTATAATTAATATTTTTTTATTCATCCCACACATAACAAAGACTGGAAAACAAAGCTTTCTCTGACCTTGTTATTTTTATATTCAATTTATAAATTTTTATTGACTATGCGACTTTTCCCAATAAAAACAAAGTGTTTGTCTTTGTTATGTGTGGGATTCATTTAGATATTTTAACAGATTTCAATAGATAAAATCAAATTTAAAACAAAAACTCCCCGTAAGGGGAGTTTTTGACTAGTTAACCGTTTTTTAGGCGGATCTCAAGAAACTAGATTAGTTGTTCTTCTTACTCCAAGATTGGATTGGGAATGAACTGTTAGCAACAAAGCCAGACATACCATAACCGTTTGCCCAGTCCGCATTGTATTCTGTTGCGGCTGTAACTTCCGGAGTAGTTGTGCTAAATGGACTCCAAATTATGTTATTTGAAGACGTAGCATCTGTATGTTTATCCATTTCCGAAATGGCACACATTAATCTCAAACAAGGAGCATATGCTGTATCAGCCAAGAGTGCTAATGAAATTTCATCAGTAGCAGTACCTGGAGTATAAGAAGTAACTCTTAGGGCATATGTCTTAGAAGAATTTGCTGGAACTCTAGAAGCTTCTGTAGTTGAAGCAGTAGCGTTAAAGCGAATTTCTATCTTGTCAAAGGTAGGTCCAGCAGTAATGAAGTCCTGCGCATTGATAGCGGCGTTAGCAGCTATTCCACCTCCATAAAGTATAAAGCTCTTAAATCCAGCATCGGCTGCGCCAGTTGTGGCGATAGAGAACGAAACTTTCTTTAAGATCAAATCTCTGGAAGTATCTGGGTTTGTAACCACAAAAGTGTAAAGATCAGCATTGTTAGTAAATGTACCACCAGTGCTAGTAACAGCAATTGAAGGAGCATTCCTAAAGATTCTGCCACCATTTAAGGCTTGATCAGCAGAAGTTCCAGATACTGTACCTACACCCATCGCGTAGTTACCATTCAAACCATTGTTATCACCATCATACTCTATTTGTAATAAGGAACCAGCAGTGCCCTGAACAGCTGTGTGAGCAGTTAATGATCCTCTAAGAGTAAGAGTAGTAGTTTCACCTGCAGGAATAACAACTGCGCTAGTTAAAGTAGAAGTTGCATTACGAGCATTAGCTCCACCAAATTGGGCTACACCTACTTGAGTACCAGCACTATTATGCAATGTAATTTGCTCATTGACTAAGTCTCCCTGAGAACTTGAAGCTGAAGTATTACCTAAAGCCAAAGCAATTTGCGTCAAAGTCAAATTTTCAGCTGTAGAAGCAGCGAACTTCAATTTACCAAGAATAACATTTGTACCAGATCTATACGTGGTGTAAAGAATTGACGGATCTTTAGCAACAGTATAAGAACCACCTGTAGCAGTAGTCATTCTCTGACCATTTGCGTCTGTAAAGACAGCAGCAACAGTCTGACCACTAGTTAAACCAGTAGCGGCAGCATAAGACCCAGTTACACCGTCCTGAGCATCATCAATACCCCAGTTGTAATCATGACCATGCGAAGCATTAGCAGCCATATCACATCTCAAAGACAAAGTTCTAGAAGTACCCTTTGTAACTGTGATTCCTGTACCATCAAAAATAAAGTTAGTACTAGAACCAGCAGCAGTTGGATTCTTAACATTAGAACCAGTCGTCAAGGAAGTAGCAGCAACAGCAGTGCCATCGTATAATTGACAGTTAGTCAAGTTAGAAGCAGTAGTTGTAGCTCCATAAGCCAAAGGTATAGAAGTAATTCTTATATCTTCTCCGGAACCTGTTCCGTCTAAGATATATCTAGCAAACTCATACTTAGTAGTACCAGAAATAATCGTCCTAGCCGTTGGCTGGGAAGAAACAGATACATTCAAAGAAGCAGCCTTAACAGTCATTTCTGAAGCTGTCAAAGCGCTAGCAGGAGTAGCTGTAATGGTATTACCAGTTGTCTGACCAGTAATGGTCCATGTGCTAGGAGTAGTGGAAGCCTGAACTGTATCACTAGACTCAAAATCAGTAGATAATTTACCTTTCAAAGTAATATTAGTAGTACCAATTGGGAAAGTAATAGTATCAGTGAAATTAATATATCCGAGTGTAGCAGAACCGTCCATAGGACCAGCTAATTTTGCGCCGGCGGCATTCACCAAGGAAACCCCGGTTAAATCAGACCAGTTTGCAATAGCGGCATCAGCATCAGTAACTTCAAGGTAAACCTTCAAGCTTGAAACAGATACCTCTTCACCCTTAACGACAACGCTCCATCCACCCAAAACTTGGTCAGCTAAATTAATAGCGACGTTGCCAGCTGGAATTCCAGTCCAAGTACTAGCAGTAACTGTACCAGCAGAAACGGTGACTAAAGCACCATCGTAAAATGGATCATCGGCACTCATAACTTCAGAGTCATTAGCAACCGTAGCGGTACCAGTTCCAAAAGTAGTTAAGATACCATATCCATAGGTTTCACCAACCATATAAATATCAGTTCTCTTAGCAATATCAAAGTTAACAGTTCTTAAAGAACCACCAACGACATCACCTTTTATGGAAACTTCTTTACTACCGCCCTTTTCCATTAATAAACCTGGCTCAGCAAAAATTGTAGTGTAATACTTTCCATCAGAACTTATAGCAGTGTCATAGGAAGTACCATCAACAACAGTTTTAAGATTGGCTAAATCGGAAGCACCAGCGGAACCAACTTGATTCCAACGAATGGACTTCAAATAAACCCTTTCAGGAGAACCAGCGGTTATTCTAACGCTAGAGAAAGTATAACCTTCAGTACCAACTTCCTTTGTAACGCTAGCACCTGGATCTATAGTACCTCTTGCCATTGTAGCAGAACCAATTGTTAATGATTCATTTACGGTCTGGGAAGTACCAGTAATAGGCAAAGTGCCAGTTACAGTCGCGGAAGTATTAATAGCGTTGACTGCAAAAGACAAAGTTTGTCCGGAATAACCAGTCGTACCAGTATTAGCAGCGGCACGGTTAGCGGCTACTGTAATAATTCTAGTTTGACCAGCTGTTACGATGAAAGCTTCACCAATAGTAGCTTGGTGATCAGAATTTAAAGTCTTTTTAAGACCTAATTGCTGACCATTTTCGTCCAATAACATTACGCTCTCAATAGCGGAGTCAGAGCCTAAACCAGTTCTCTCAACTAAGATAGAACTGACAGAGACATTAGAAGCACCAGCTGTCAAAGCAATTTTGGTGAACGGAATTCTAGTAGCAGAACCAGGAGCGATTGTAGAAATAGGCTGAGAAGCGGCCAAGGCCACTGTCAAACCTTCACCAGCTGGAACGGCTGTAGTTGTACCTGTCGTAGTAGTTGTAGTAGTCGTCGTGCCAGTTGTGGTGGCAGCTTCAGACATAACTTTTAATTTGGCTCTTGAAATAGAACCAAAGTAACCAGAAGCTGGGGAAATTCCTTCAGCAGCCTGGAATTTTGCTAGAGCAGCCTTGGTAAGGTTACCGAAATATTCGGATTCATTACCAGCAGAACCAACTCCAGTTGTAGATACGGTGTGACCAGCGGCATTCAAGAAAACCTGCAAATCTTTAACTGCAGCTCCTTTACTTCCAAGGGTGAGGTCCGAGGATGTTAGAAGAGAAGCAGGAACAGATGAGCTAGATGAACTTGTTACTACTGCTGCAGGAGTTCCACCCGAAAGTGAAGTCTGAACATTAGCAATTGTTGCTGTATCGGCGCCAAACGATTCCAAGAGCGAAATTATCGCTGAGACTTGGGCATCAGTTAAAGCGGCGCCATGAACAGTAACAGGAAGTACAGCGGCTGCACCAGATAGCGACAAAACTGTAGCTATAGAAACTACAGAAATTGAAACTTTGTTAATTATTTTATTCATGTTTATTTTTAATTTGAAATTTTCTTCATTAAACCAATTCTAGTCGACAAAATTGTTATTGTTTAAGAAGAATAAAATTATAAAACTTGTAATCTTTTGCTTTCAAAAAAATATTTTACTACTCTCTTTATACCGTTAGATATAAGAGACCGACCTGGCAGTTAAAAATAATTTTTTAAATATCTTTACTATGAAAGAAAAAGTCTCGCTTTTAGGGCGAGACTGAATACACCAAATATAGTAATTTAAAACTTATGTTTTAAATTTATTTGGAAGATTCAGCCTCACACTAAATCTTCTTATACTCTTATTATATCTAATATCTTTTAATCAGCAAAGCTCAAAATTGTTAATAATTTAAAGCTTGCGAATTCTACATAATATAACGATATACAACCATTTTTATTACGCTTTTTCTTTTGCAATATAACTTGTCCCCGGACCAGAATTACCTATCTTCTCTACTGTTCCCTGGTCACACAACCTATGCAAATCATATCTTAATGTTCTTTCACTTACGGTAGGAAGTTGGGTCGCCAATTCTTTCAAATTGATCTTCCCAGATTGCCGAATTTTTTCAGATATAAGAGTTTGTCTAGTCTGTCCAGATATTGCCGAATTATTTCCATTCCCCGTATTATTGCCGGACTCAGCCTTGGAAGAATTTTTAGCAGACATATATGCCTTCTCTACTATTTCTTCTTGCTTATCAATTGTTGCCAAATTCTTATCTTGTTGCTTCCGTTCTAAGTTTGCCGAATTTTCTACTACAGCAGGAGGAGACGAAAACATCGTTTCTAAGTTCGGCAACTCTTCTACTGAAGAATCTTCGCTTGCCGAATTATTAAATTTCCGAATTGCCGAATTGAAAGAATCTAATTCTCTTATCAAGATATTGGCATTGACTGGTTCTATTTCATAAAGCGAATGAGCAATTCTTACCAACACATCTATAGCAGAAATATTCTTAAAAACTCTAAGTGAAAGTTGTTTGTCCGAAGGATCTTCTCCAGAAATAGCAACACTTTCTAAAAATTCAAAACTTAAATTTTCTATCTTTTGTCTTAGATTGTTTCTCTTAATATAAAAAGACACTCTATTAAGAGCGTAAGAAATTTCACGAGCCTTTGTTTTCAAGAAATCTGAAGTTATTGACATTAAAATTTAAAATTTAAAAATTAGATAATTAAAACAAAAAAGTTATTTAGAAGAACATCCCGCAGGCGCTTTAGCATGGTCCGTCTTCGGTAAAGCGCCGAGGGCGAAGCAAATTTTTCTGCTGGGAAAAATTATGCTGTTTCCGAAAAATAACTTTTTTATTTTATAAAAATTTAATAATTTAATTACTTATTTACTAATCACAACGCTAATTATATTAATCAAAAAAACCAAAAAAAGCAAGAGCCTAAAACTAATATCTAGTTCTTAATGCCTAATTATTAAATTGTAAAATTCGTAAAAAAGAAAATTACAAATAGAGAAGAAGCTAAAATAATCAAATTACCAATAACTAACTTTTTGTTAAGAGTCCCATTGAGATGATTAACACAAAAACTAAACATCAAATAAACAAAAAGTGTAATTAACAAGGCGGAGTTTATAAACCCTAGAGGCAGAAGAGAAACTGCCCATACAAATTGTAGGGCTAAAAAAGAAAAAACAATACTTATTAATCGTCTTCTCCTTGGGAAATCAATCCCCAACCATAAAAGCCATTCTTGTATTACGAAATATACGATAATAAAAACTGCTAAAAATTTAACAAAAAATAAATCGTATTTATTAGACAAAAAATAACCTATAAAAACCGAATAAAGCAATAATAAATTTTTTACATAATTCCACTCATAACGATGAGGCAAGACAAAATCTTTTAATGCTAAAATCAAATAAAAAATAAAAGAAAAGAATATGATAGCTGGTATCAAAAATTCAAAATGAGCCAATAAACTTGTCGTTGATAACGAAGCAATTAAGAGAGCTAAAAAAGAGAAAATATTCTCAAAGCTATTTTGATGGTAAGTTTTAAAATAAAAAATAAAACTTAATAAAGAAAACAAAATAACAACTGGTATTGCAAAGTCTGATATTCTTACCCAATATAATAACCCAGCGAAAGCAAATGTCTTAAGAATTAATTGCAATTGCGTGGTTTTTAAAACCAATTTTAATCTTTCTACCATTTTTTAATTCTCTTTTAATCATTTTATCGGCCAATTTATCTATTATGGTTTTTTGAATTAATCTTTTTAGATGTCTAGCGCCATATTCAGGGCTAAATCCATTTTCAACAAGATAATCAACAACAGTTTTATCTACTGATAATTTATATTCTTTAGCCTCAACCTTCTTCTCAATAATATCTATTTGTAGGTTAACAATCTTCCTAAGCTCTTCCTTGTTTAATGAATTAAATATTATAATTTCATCCAAACGATTTAAAAATTCTGGTTTAAATTTCTCTTTTAGCGATTCTTGAATTTTGTCCTTAATTTCAACTTCCCTACCTTCTCCTATGTCAGAAGAAAAACCAATGCTTGATAATTGCTTTAAGTGTTCTCCGCCAACATTAGAAGTCATTATTATAATAGTGTTCTTAAAATTAACCACCCTCCCTTTACTATCCGTAAGACGTCCGTCATCTAATACTTGTAATAGAATATTAAACACTTCAGGATGAGCTTTCTCGATTTCATCAAAAAGAATAAGGCTATATGGCTTATGTCTAATAATTTCCGTAAGCTGTCCCCCTTCTTCGTGCCCAACGTAGCCTGGAGGAGAACCAATTAATTTAGAAATTGCATATTTTTCCATATACTCAGACATATCCACTCTAACTAAAGCTTTTTCGTCATCAAACATAAATTCCGCCAAAGCTTTAGCTAATTCTGTTTTTCCGACACCAGTAGGACCAAGGAACATAAAAGAACCAAGTGGTTTACTTTCATCTGATAAACCAGCGCGAGCTCGTCTTAAAGCGCTAGAAACTGAAGTAATAGCTTCTTTCTGTCCAATAACTCTTTGTCCTAAAACTTCTTCTATCTTTATCAACTTATCGTTTTCTGATTCCAACATTTTGCTGACAGGAACACCTGTCCAACGAGAAATAACATTAGCTATGTCTTCCTTATCAACCATCTCTTTGATAAATTGAACACTACCCTTAGCTTTGCTCTTAGAAGATCTACCCGATTGAGAAATTCTAGTTAAGTATTTTCTTTCAAAAGCTTTGAATTCTTTTTCAGCAGATGGCAATTTACCATAACGAATCTTAGCAACAAGCTCTAAATCCCCATCTCTCTCTGCGACTTCAGCTTCTCGTTTCAAATCATCAATTGCTTTTCTTAATCTATTACGATCTTCAAAAAGCATCTTCTCAGCATTCCATTTCGCAGAAAGTGCATTATTGTCTTCTTTAAGTTTCGTTATTTCTTTCTTTATAATCTTTAATCTAGCCTTACTCTCAAAAGAATTTTCTTTTCCTATTGCTGATTTTTCTATCTCTAATTGAGTTATTTTTCTTCTTAAACTATCAATTTCCTGGGGCAAACTTTCGCTCTCCAACATTCTACATGCCGCAGCTTCATCAACTAAATCCACTGCTTTGTCAGGAAGAAATCTATCGGGAATATAACGAGCAGATAAATTAACCGCTGCAATAATAGCTTCGTCGCTTATTCTTAGTCCATGATGAATCTCATATTTTTCTTTAAGACCACGTAAAATACTAATACTATCTTCAATGTTTGGTTCTTCAACTAGAATAGGCTGAAAACGCCTTTCTAACGCAGCGTCTTTTTCTATGTATTTTTGAAACTCCTTTAAAGTGGTAGCGCCAATAGCATGTAATTCTCCGCGTGCTAAGGCTGGCTTAAGTAAATTTGAAGCATCAACTGATCCTTCAGCCGCTCCTGCGCCCACAATAGTATGTATTTCGTCTATAAATAATATTAATTTACCATCAGATTTTTGAATTTCTTTTATAAAAGCCTTTAAACGATCTTCAAATTCGCCCCTAAATTTTGTGCCAGCAATCATAGACCCTAAATCTAAAGCAACAATGTCTTTATCTTTAAGCGGTTCTGGCACATCGCCAGATACTATTCTCTGTGCTAATCCCTCAACAACAGCGGTTTTTCCAACACCCGGCTCTCCAATTAATATAGGATTATTTTTGGTTCTTCTAGAAAGCACCTGAATTGTTCTGCGAAGTTCTTCTTCGCGGCCAATAACAGGATCCAATTTACCTTCCCGTGCTTTATTGGTAAGATTTACAGAATATTTTTCTAAAACTTGAAATTTACTTTCTGGAGTTTCATCAACAATTCTAGTAGAACCTCTTAATTGAATTAAGATTTTCATGGCCTCGTCTTTTTTTAATCCAGCTTGATCAAGAAGAAGCTGGGCAGTTGAAGAAGTATCCAATATCCCTAAAAGCAGATGCTCGCAAGAAATAAATTCATCTTTTTGCGACATAGCTATTTTGGCTGCCTTTTCTAAAATTTGTATTAACTCTTGAGAAAGATAAAGCTGTCCTATATTAGACTGTGTAGTAATTACTTTTGGAAACTTTTTAATATTTTCATCTATATTCTTATCTAATAAATCCAAATTAACCTTGCTTTCTGTAAGTATCGGATGGACTAAACTTTGGGCATCAGCAATTAATGCTGATAATAAATGAAGAGCTTTAAATTCTCCATGATTTCTAGAAGCTGCTAATTCTTGTCCATTTTGCAAAGCTTCTTGCGCCTTGATTGTAAAACGATTGAAATTTTTCATTGCCATAAATTTAATTATGATATTTTAATAATAACAGGTTTTTATTCATCTCGTCAGAAATCTATTACAAAATTTATCTTATAATGAAATCTATTTTAGATATTAAATAAAAATTGGCACTCTGTCAATCAGAGTGCCAATTCCATAAAACTTAAATTTATTTCTTTTTTCTCTGCTTGCCCCGTGAAATTGCAGCTTTGCCGCACTATTTCACTGGGGTCATTCCCGCACCTGCCCAGACAGGGGAGACAGGAATCCAGTCTTTCTTCCTTCTTGCTAATTCCTAGTACCTAATTACTAATCCCTATTATAGTTGATTAATATCCATATCTAACATATCAATCTCTGCTTCTAAATCTCCTAAATCAATTAAATCCAATCCTTCTTGAATTTCATTAGAAACTTCTTCAGAAGAAACATCTTCTCCGACAACTTCTCCAATATCTTCAGCTACATCAGAAACTTCTTCTGTTAAAGGAATTGTAGCTTCAGGCGCTATCGCTGCATCATCTGGGCTCAACATTATAATAAAAGAAGTAAGTAAAATCATTAAAACAATCATTAAAACAACTGCCCATGCTGTTTTTTTAGATTTTTTAGGCTCCATATTATTTTGAGGCTCCATGCTCTGACGCTCTGTATTTTGAGATTCCATATTATTATTTTGAGATTCCATATTTTGATTATCCATATTTTTGTTTTATTTTTAATTCGTATGTGCCCATTCGTTAAGGCTTTCGTATACTTTATTTTATAATCTTATTGAATTCAACAAGCGCGTTTACGACCGACTTATGCGCTTCTTGAATTGAATCCTTTATAGATTTCAAATCTGTGTTTAATCTTATCCTTACTGCAGAAACATCAGACTTTAAATTATCTTCAGTAGTAATAGCTATCGGATATGTTTTTCCTAATTGATTCTCAATAGCTGTTCTAGCAGAAAGCATAACGGCTTTAGCATCATCAATAGCTTTGTTTGCGCCAGATACATCTTTATCATTAGCGCTCTCAACGGCAATCTTATCAATTATCTTAATAGTCCATTCATCTAATTTATTCAAAGCTTCCGACCATTTTTCCACAAATCTAGAATTAAGATTATTCAAACTATTATCTATACGCATCACTGCCTCTCTTTTTTTCTGATTTTTTAAAAATTGAACTTTATTTTGCAATTCTTCTTTTTCAACCTTACGTCTATCTTGAATTTCCACTTTTAAAGTCATAACTTTAGATTTAAAAATCGCTCTTTCTTCTTGTGCTTTCTGAATAACTTCTCTTGCTTTTTCAGAAGTTAGTCTCTGATTAGACATAGCCTTGCTCTTTATTTGACTTGCAGTTCTAATTACATTCTCTTTCGTAGCTTCAATTTTACTTTTAATTACTTCCCTAAAAGTCTGCTTCTCTCCTTCAACTTGACCTAAACCTGCCGAATGGGCTTGTCCTGAGCTTGTCGAACGGGCTTTATCCTCTAATAACTTAGCCTTAGCCTCAACTTTCGCTTGTGCCTTTATTTGCTCTGTATTGGTAGTTTCAACTTTATTTTTTAATTGCTCAACACTATTAATATCTTGAATATCTCTTTTTAATTCACGAACCTCAATTTTCTTTTGCTGTGCAATAGGAATAGCAACATTATTTAATTGAGCACTATCTATAACTGGTTTATTTTCAACTGCCGTTGCTCCAATACCATTCATTTGAGCATTAACTGTTAAGCCAAGAAACATTACAAAAGCGACTAAACTAATTATAATTTTATTCATTTTTTACTTGCCCGCCCGAAGGAGGGTTTTTTATTTTTTATCGACTTTATTTATTATCTTCTTACTTCTTTCCCTTTATTTTCTTTCTTTCTTATTCCCTCCTTTAAAAGGAGGGCTGGGATGGATTTAAATTTTAACTTTTGCATTGTCATTTTCCATTTTGAGATTTACATTTTCCATTTTCTATTATACCACTTTTAAAAAATTCTTTCTGCAAGCTTATTCTATATAAAATATTTTTTAAGATACCTTTATTTTAATATACTATGCATCACTTTTAATAATCTATCAACTTCTTGCTTTGTCGTTTGTCGTCCAAAAGAAATCCTTACGCTTTCGCTAGATTTTTCTATACTGCATCCCATCGCCCTAAGAACATGAGATGGCTTAGCCAACCTAGCAGAACATGCCGACCCCCCAGAAACTGCAAAGCCGGCTAAGTCTAATTTAAATATCAAATTTTTTTGTAAATAAATATTTATATTATTAGGAAGCCTATCAACGCCAATCTTTGGCCCGTTTAACACAATTTTAGAAAATCGCTTTTTAATCCCACCACATAAATTATGTGTGGGATTAATATTTACCCAAAAATATTCCTGCAATTTCTTTAATCTCTTATTTTCTATCTCGCGTAAATTAAAAGCTATTTCAATAGCCTTGGAGAAACCAACAATTCCTGGAACATTTTCTGTTCCAGATCTCAATCCTTCTTCTTGTCCTCCCCCAGTAATTATCGAGCTAATAAATTTATTTCCGCGAAAACCACCAAAATTTTTAACATACAAACAACCAACACCCTTAGGTCCATAAATTTTCTGAGAAGAAAGCGACATCATATCTACCCCTAAGTCTCCAACATCACAATCCAAATAATTAAAAGCTTGCACGGCGTCCGTGTGAAATAAAGGATACATTGTTCCTAATTCCCAATTCCCAATTCCCAATTCCCAATTTTTTTGGTCATTATGAGTTTCCCCTTTTTTAGAATTTGTTTGGAAATTGTCCCGACCTTGTCGAGGATCCTCGATGAAATCGGGAGTAATTGAAGATTGGAAATTCCGCTTTTTGAAATCATTAATGATTTTTGATATCTCAAAAAGCGGTTGTATAGCTCCAATTTCATTATTAGCATACATAATAGAAACTAAAACTGTTCGCTCGTTTAATGAAGTTTTTAGCTTTTTTAAATCAACAATTCCACTTTTAGAAACAGGCAAATAAACAATTTCAGCAAGTCCTTCTTCTTCTAAGTCACGACAAGTTTCCAAAACAGACTCGTGTTCAATTGCCGAGGTAATTATTCTCGGTCTAGAATGCTCTGAGCCCCGCTTTGCAGAATTATTTTTAATTTTTAAATTGTCATTTTGATTTTTGATTTTTAAATTTTGAATTAAAGCTTTAAGAGTTCCTCTTAAAGCAAGATTATTCGCTTCTGTCGCCGAACCAGTAAAAATAACTTCTCTGTAATCACATCCAATTAATTTTGCAAGACTATTTCTAGATTTAAAAATAATAGCCGAAGCTTCTTGCCCAAATCTATGGATAGAACCAGGATTACCAAAAATACCAGAATAACAAGGCTTCATTGCGTTAACTACTTTAGAATCAACAGGAGTTGTTGAAGCATAATCAAAATAGTATTTTTTCATTTTTTCTTTCTTAATCTTTTATTTGTTTGTAAATTGTAAATTCTAAATTGTAAATTACTATCCTCTTATCTTTCTCTTCGTTTAAAAATTTAAAATTTAAAATTTAAAATTATTCAATGTTTCTTTCTATAATTATAGGCGCAATATTTTGATCTTTGGCAAATAAATAGCCAAGACCAAAACTTAAAGAAGAAATAAGAAAAAATATCAAAAACAAAATAACTTCTCGTCTCCTTAGAAAGATTGATACCTTAAAACTAATTCTCGTAAAAAAATTTGACATTATTACGTTTATTTTAATATAATATGTAAACTAAAACAATTTCCAATAACCAATTTTCAATTTCAAATCAAGTCCTAAGGGCTGAAAATTTTAAACATTAGAAATTAGAACATTAGATATTGATTAAAAATTAGTAATTAAAAATTAGAAATTTCCGCATATGGCACATACTAAATCCCTCGGAACTAGTAAAAACCTACGAGAATCCGAGGCTAAAAGATTAGGGGTAAAAAAACAAGACGGAGAAGGAATAACTGTTGGTCAAATTATTATTCGTCAAAGAGGAACTAAATACATTCCAGGAAAAAATGTAAAACAAGGCTCTGACGATACATTATATGCAATGGTTAATGGAAAGGTAAAATTCCGCTCCTCAAAAAAAACTAAATTTGACGGCTCTAGAAGATATATAAAAATAGTGGACGTCTTAACTGTTTAGCCCTTCGACAAGCTCAGGACAAAAATAAAAACTCCCGCTAAATGCGGGGATTTTTATAACTTTAATTAAAACTTTATGAATCTTATGTTGTTCACTAGTCGCTAGTCGCTAATCCCCAATTTCTATTCTAATTTCCTCAAGAGCTCTTTCTAATTGAGGATCTTCTCCATTTTCAGCGTCTTCTTTTGTAAACTCAACTTCAATATCTGGCTCTAGTCCATTTCCCTCAATAATATGTCCGTTTGGCATAACCCATTGAGCAATAGTCATTTTTATTTTAGATCCATCTATAAGATTTTCTAGCTCTTGAACGGTTCCCTTACCAAAAGTTTTTGTGCCAATTAATTTAATATTCCTATTGTCGCGCATAGCTCCAGCTAAAATTTCAGATGCTGAAGCCGAGCCACTATTTACCAAAACAACTATTGGCAAATCCTTAAAAAGCCCAGTACCACTAGATGTGAATTTAATTTCTTGTCCATCCTTAAATTTCTCTCCTACTATTGTAGTATCCTGCTCAAAGAACCAACCAGCAATATTCACTGCTACTTCTAAATAACCTCCTGGATTGTTTCTTAAATCTAAAACCATACCTTTCGTATCTCCTATTAAAATACCCATAGCCGTTTTATAAAAAAGATATGGCGCTTTTTCATTAAAACTGTAAAGCTGAACGTAAGCAATATCGTTATCCTTAATCTCCCACTTTAACGTAGGAATACTAATTACTTCTCTTGTTAAAGAAACCTCACGAGAAGACCCTACTCCATCACTTGAGATTGTTAAAATCACCTCTTTACCAACTTCTCCTCTAATTTTTTTAACTACTTCAATAACATCAGCCTTTACAATAGGTTCATGGTTAATTTCTAATATCTTGTCTCCTGATTTTATTCCTGCGCGAGAAGCAGGTGTGTTCTCTAACGGCGCCACTACTATAATATAATTATCTTTGACAGTAAGCTCGGCGCCTATACCGCCAAATTCTCCTTTAATATCTTCTTCAAATTTTTTTGTATCTTCTTTCTTAAGAAATACAGTATGAGGATCATCTGTTGTTTTTAATATCCCTTCAATAGCCCCATAAACTAAATCTTGATTTTTTAATTCTTCTCCACGAATATGATTATTTTTTAATAACTCCCATGCCTGCCAAAAAACACCAAAATCAGCATCATTGTTGTCTTCCGACTCCATATTAGAAATCCCAGTTATGACTATATTCTTAGAAGAATTGGATCCGTAGAAATAACCAAAATAAAAACTAATCAAAACTAATATGCCTGCCACCAAAACAATAGCCACAACAAGCAAAACTTTTTTTAAAATATTTTTAATTAAATAATGTTTCATAATAAGTACAATAACTTTTCATATCATTACGCCTACTACCTAACTATCCGTATATACATATTTGTAATGAGAAAATTAATCTTTGTCCAGAACCTCTGTAATCAAACAGGTGTGATGTTTAAGATAATCGTTTTTGAGGAACATCTCGGAAGCCCTGCCTGCCGGCAGGCAGGGCTCTTACACTGAGAGCGAAGCAAATTTTTCTCCTAGAAAAATTATGCTGTTTCCGAGAAAATGATTATCTGAAACAAACAAATCTTTGGATAAGCAATATATTCTATTATCCTCTAAAACATTCTACTTTGCAAAAATTAATCATTAAAATTATTCTTTTGAACGATCTCATGTTTAGCCCCTCCTTCTGATAAATATGATTCTATAAGATCCAATCCCTCTGCTTCAAAGAACCAATTGAAATTAGTAAATCGCTGATCCAATTCGGGTAATTTTTCTTTATAAGATCGAGAAAACTTAGCTAATGTAATATGAGCGCTAAATTCACGATTATCTAACTTAAACCTTACTCCATTTTTAATCAACTTATCTTCAAGAGAAAATTTCAAAAAAGATAAATACTCTGAGAATCCATCAACATCCTGAATGTTTAGCCAAATCATCCGTGGGGTTCCTTTTGGAGGAGCATAAGAAATATCTGATAAATTAATTTCCGAAGGTTTAAATTCTGATACTGTTTCTTGGATAGCCTTCAAAATAGAGATAATTGATTCATCTTCTTGCATCCCTAAAAAACTTATTGTTATATGCCAATTATCCTCGCTCGTAAACTTAGCCCAAGGAAGCATAGTCTCTAAGACATCTCTTTTTTTGGCAATATTATATTTAATTTCCTTAGGAATACTAATGGCTATAAAAAATCGTCGCATATGTGTATTATATATTGTAATGGAAAATATTAAAAACATTTCTGACAGCTACATTAAAACGCTGGTGAAAAGATCAAAAGAATCTAGAATTTATAAACCCTTTCAAGATGTTGCCTTAACTTTAGCAGAAATTTTAGACGATAAAAAAAATAAAGCTATTTACATGCGTCTTGCTAAAATGTACGATAATCATGAATTAATTATAAAAGCTAAGGATGTAGCCGAAAGAAAAAATATAAAAAACAAAGGTGCCTACTTTATGAAAGTATTAAAAGACATTAGAAAAATAGAACATCCCGAATTTACCCACAAAAAGAAAGTAAAAAAACCAACAAAATTAAAATTAGATATATAAATTAATTTTTAATGGAATGATTTGGACAATCAATAATAAAAAACAAGCAAAATTTCTACGTCATAAAGTGACTGAATTTGATTTCTCTAAATACGATAAAAAAGAAATCCGAGAATTGATTAAATCTATGAAAAAAGAAATGATTGGAGCTCTTGGCATAGGTCTTAGCGCTAATCAACTTGGATTAGACATACGATTTTTTATAGCTAAGGTTGAAAATAAAAATTACGTAATTTTTAATCCAATTATAATTAAAGCATCCAAAGAGCTTATTTTAATGGAAGAAGGTTGCTTAAGTATTCCTAATATTTATGGCTCAGTAGAAAGACCAGAAAAAATTATACTAGAAGGATTTAATCATAAAAATAAAAAAATAAAAATTAAAGCATGGGGAATTTTAGCAAGAGTATTCCAACACGAAACCGATCATTTAAACGGAATTCTATTTATAAATAAAACAAAACAATTATACAAAATAGAGAATGGACAAAGAAAAAATATAAAAATCTAAATTAGCTCTGTATCTTTTCTTTATCCATCTCTCATTTAGAAATTAGTAATTAGAAATTAAAAATTTCCCCAAACTATGTTCTCATGTTTTCACGAACCAAAATTTATATTCTTCGGAACCCCTAAATTCGCTGCTATTGCTTTAAAAAAAATGATAAGAGAAGGACTTGTGCCTGAAGCTATTGTTTGTAATCCCGACGAGCCAACAGGACGAAAAAAAATCCTTACAGCCCCAGCTGTAAAAAACGTAATTACAAATTCTGAAAAAGCAATAAAAGAAAAAGTAAAAATACTTCAACCAATTAATCTTACAACGCCCGACATTGTTAAAGAACTAAAACAATTTGAAGCTGATTATTTTGTTGTGGCTGCTTACAATAAAATAATACCAGAAGAAATATTGAATATTCCAAAATTTAAAACAATCGGCATCCATCCATCTATTCTCCCCGAATATCGAGGCCCATCACCTATCCAAACAGCTATTATAGACGGCAAAAAAGAAACAGGAACAACACTATTTATAACAGACAAAGAAATAGATCATGGACTAATACTAATCAGTAAAAAATGCAAAATAGACGAAAAAGATAATTACGAAACATTAACAGAAAAATTAGCTCTAATAGGAGCTAAATTGTTAATTAATAATATCTTAAAATATATAACCGGCGAAATAGATCTAAAAGAACAAAATCATTCTAGAGCCACTTTCACAAAAAAGTTTTCTACAGAAGACGGAAAAATAGATTTAGAACATGATTTTCCTAAATTAATTCAAAATAAAATCAAGGCTCTTAACCCTAGTCCTGGCGTTTTTACTATGTTTAATACCCAGAATGGATCAAAAAGATTAAAGCTTTTAGATGCTGAAATAAAAGATGGAAAAATAAACTTACTCAAGGTTCAACTGGAAGGAAAAAAACCAATGGATTATAAAGATTTTCTAAACGGAATTAAATACAATAGCAATAATAGTAATTAGCGACTAGTAGTTAGCAACTAGTAAAATTATCTTTCTAATAACTAGTGGCTATTTTCTATCCCTCCTAGTGGCTAGTGGCTAACTACTATTCTTTATATCTTCCTTTCGGAGTAACCCAAAAACCAAGCCTAAATTTTCCTCCAAGAGCAAGACGAGTTTGCGCTTCTAGTCCTGGTATAGCGCCAAATATAATTAAAGTAAGTGGCATTAAAATCCACTGTAAAATATAAAGAGGATAGTGCCATACTTTAATTTTCTCTGGTCTCGGCGGTAAAAGAATAACGCTTAAAATCGCAGAGCTAGCAATACCAATGGTAGCTAAAGTTAAAATTAAACGTGTAATTTGCGGAAGATTATAAGCTAATACTGTTTTGTTAAACGCATCTCCTCCAATTAATATTGGCAACCAACCTAAAGCAAAAATTATAATCGCATTAGTAGCCCAAGAATGAAAACCCTCAATTGTATTAAAAGACCAATAAAGTTTTGTTTTTAAAGGAATCTTTTTATTTTTTCTAAATCCATCTAAAAGGTAAGGTAAATTTTCTATGCCATATCCCCAACGTCTTTGTTGTTTATAAATATTAATCATAGTCTTCCAGAATGTCGGCGCCACATTAGCATCCATAGTGACGGGGTAAAGTAGTGGTTCTACTCGCCAATCGCCATCATAATGAAAAAATAATTGCCAAAAAATTCTAGAATCCTCAGAAACTACATCCTTTTGCCAATAACCTACTTCCACTAATGCCTTAAAAGGCATTGAATGGGATGAGAACGTAGTGAGCCTTTCTGGGCGAGCCTGTTGCATCATTTGCCAAAAAGTAGCAGAAAAAGAAACTACTTTTGCTAAAGCTGGCGCATCATAAATATTATTAGTGAAAAGAGGGATTGGCTGGAAACTGGTTCTTTGCGGGTTTTTACAAGTCATGAACTTATAGGTTAAAACTCCAAAATATTCACTACTAATTTGAGTATCAGCATCAAAAACAGAGACTAAAACATCTTCATATTTTATTCCTAAAGGATCAATAAATAAATTCTTAGTATCTTTAATAGCATAACTTTCGTTTGATCCTTTTCCAGGAATCTCTCCTGGAACATTAGATGGATGAATAGTTGTTAAAAATTTATAAAATTTATTATCAAACTCATTTTCTATTTTCTTGGCAACTTCTCTCGCTTTTTCACCAACGCGTTCTTCTGTAGCCAAAACTACAATCATTTTTTCTTTAGGATAATTAGTATTCGCCAAACTTAAAATAGATTCTCTTATTACTTCGTAAGGCTCATCATACATAGGCAAAATAATTAAATGATAAACATCATTCCAATTTTTCATGTTATTAGTTGTTTGTCGTCGGCCTGCCCGACCAGGGTTGTTGGTCAGCAAATTTAATTTGCTAAGCCAATCAACTTCCATTGATTCTCTCATTTTTTTGAAGCTATAACGCAAATGCAAAGAAAAATAAACTGTTTTTAAAAGCCAATAAGTATCAAAAAGAATAATAAAAATAGCCGCCCAAAAAGCCGCTTTCCAAGAAACTAAAAACAATAATATAAGAGTCGCCCAAGCCAAGGTTGCTGGAAAAATTTCAAAAAATCTAAACATTAAAAGTAATTAAAACATTGATTGGATGCAATATCAATCATAAACTCTAAATAACATCAGATACATATAAAGTTAATTAATTATGACTCTCCGCTACATTGTTTTAAAGGAACATCTCGGAAGCCCTGCCTGCCGGCAGGCAGGGCTCTTGCGCTGAGAGCGAAGCAAGTTTTTCCGCTAGGAAAAACTATGCTGTTTCCGAGAAAACAATATAGCGGAGAGTCATGACAAACTTACGCAAGCTCTAGATTTTTTTTTAAAAAAATGATTAAATATTAGAATCTACCCAAAAAACTACTACCTAAAAATTCATGATGGTCCTATCGTCTAATGGTTAGGACACCAGCTTTTCAAGCTGGTAATACGGGTTCGATTCCCGTTAGGACTACTAGTAAACAAAAAAATGGGAAAATACGAATCAAAATTTGAACAAACTGGCAATCTTTTTGAATGGCAATTTATTGGCGAAGTAGACACTAATAGCTACGAATACCAAAAAGAATTATACAAGCTTCAAAAAGAATCAGCGGAAGAAGGAGTCGAAAACGACCACATTCCTTACGAAAAAGCTGTGAAGCTTGCCAAAAAATTCCAACCATTTGATCCAACTCACCCCAATAAACCGTTTGCCCGCGATATTAGAATCAGCTTGCTTGACCTAATGATAAACAAAAAACTAATTACTGAAAGCGAAGAAGATCAGGATCGCATAAAATTTTACACAGCCGTCAAAACTCCTCTGGATATTTTTCACGGCATTGATGCTTTTATAGAATTTGAAGATTCAAACAAGAAGAAGCATTTAGTTACTTTTGATTTGACGATTAATCCCCAAAAAATAGAATGTAAAAGCGATATCATCGTGACAGAACTGCCTGATCCCGATTTAAAAGAAGAAACTCTGAAATATAACGCTACTATTGAACGATATGCACAAAAAGCTTTGGGTTGCATTGAAATGAGAAAATCTAATGAAGAAAATAAAGAAAAAGGTTTTCTTCGCGATTAAAACCAATTACGATATAATTAAACTATTATTAAAAAATAAAAAATGCCAAGAACATACATAAAAGATTTAATAAATAAGATTGGAGAAGAAATCAGCGTATCTGGGTGGATTGACGTAAGGCGTGACCACGGAAAATTAATATTCGTAGACTTAAGAGATATGACTGGCAAAATTCAAATGGTTGCCCTACCTAGTCATAAAGAAGCCCATGAATTAGCTAGCACCATCAGGCCAGAATGGGTTGTTGAAATACAAGGAAAGGTAAATCAAAGACCAGAAAAAATGATAAATGAAAATGAACCTAATGGTTCTATAGAGTTGGAGATACTTTCTATAAATATTTTAAACGAAGCTATCACTCCCCCATTAGATATAAATGGAGACGGAAAGGAAATTGATGAAGAAGTGAGACTTAAATATAGATATTTAGATTTGCGTAGACCAAGAATGCAAAAAAATATCAGAAACAGGCATAAAGTTTTGAAATTTATAAGAAATCATCTAGACCAAGAAGGTTTTGTTGAGATAGAAACTCCAAATTTAACGAAATCAACACCAGAGGGCGCCAGAGATTATATAGTTCCTTCTCGTTTAGAAAAAGGTAATTTTTATGCGCTTCCACAATCACCACAACAATATAAACAACTTTTAATGGCCTCTTGTGTAGAAAAATATTTTCAAGTAGCAAGATGTTTTAGAGACGAAGATACTAGAGGAGACAGACAGCCAGAATTCACCCAAATTGATATAGAATTAAGTTTCTCAACACAAGAAGAGATAATTCAGCTAAACGAAAAATTACTTATAGAATTAGTAAAGAATGTTTATCCAGAAAAAAGAATACAACAAATTCCTTTCCCTAGATTCACGTATAAAGAAGCTATGGAAAAATATAATTCTGATAGTCCAGATTTAAGAGAAGATAAAAACGATCCCAATCTTTTAGCATTTTGCTGGATTGTAGATTTTCCATTTTTCAAAAAAACAGATAATGAACAATGGACATTTACACATAATCCATTTTCAGCACCACAAACAACTTGTATGGATGACTTAATGAAAAAAGAAAACATAGAAAATATATTAGCTGCTCAATACGATATTGTTTTGAACGGATATGAAATCGGTGGCGGCAGTATTCGAAACCATAAACCAGAATATCTCAAAAAGGTATTTGAGATAATGGGTTACGATAACGAAAGAATAGAAAAGAATTTCAACTACATGATTGAAGCCTTTAAGTCAGGAACACCTCCTCATGGTGGAATTGCGTGGGGTCTTGATAGAGTAATGATGATTCTTGAAAATGAACCAAACATAAGGGAAGTTATTGCATTCCCTAAAACTGGCGAAGGAAAAGATTTAATGATGAAAGCACCCTCTGAAGTTTCCGCGGAGCAACTTAAAGAACTGAGAATAAAGATTGAAAAAGAAAGTAAACCCGCCGCGGCTCCCGCCTCCGCCAAGGCTTCGGCAAGCAAAAAAGCCAAGGAGGGGCAAAAGAAAAAATAAATATTAAAATATTAATTAATTTTAATTAATGCTTTGTTTGGTCTCACGCGTGAGACCAAACGCTTGAATAAGCTAAAAGTTAAAAGTGAAAAAAAATAATTACAAAACAATTCTATCAATTGAAACTAGTTGCGATGAAACAGCTATCGCTATTTTAAAATGTTCCGGAGAATTAAATTCGCCCTGGCCGGGCAGGCCAGCTGGCGTACTAAATTTTGAAATTTTAGCTAACGAAGTTTCCTCACAAATAAAAATCCATAGACCGTTCGGAGGAGTTGTTCCTAATCTAGCCAAAAGAGAACATATTAAAAACCTTCCCATACTTTTAAAAAAAGTTTTAAAAAACCTACAATCCCCAATTGATTGTATCGCTGTAACCGTCGGACCTGGATTAGAACCAGCTCTTTGGGCTGGCATAACTTTTGCTCAAGATTTAGCAAAAAAACTCAAAAAACCACTTATCGGAGTAAATCATATGGAAGGACATCTCTATAGTTTTTTAATAGAAACTATGAATTCCCAATTATCAACTCTTAATTCTCAAAAACAATCAAAACTTTTATTCCCCGCTATTGGGCTAGTTGTTAGTGGTGGACACACCATAATAATAAAAATGCAAAGTTTAACTAAATGGAAAAAACTAGGCGAAACAGTAGACGATGCCGCAGGAGAAGCTTTTGACAAAGTAGCTAAAATGCTT
>JAHILT010000025.1 GCA_018896875.1 Patescibacteria group bacterium | reverse complement strand
GTTGCTAGTCACCTCCCCGAAGCATATCGCAGACACGCCACGTCCTTCATCGCCTCGATATCCCAAGGCATCCACCATTTGCCTGTAAAATTATTTCTTTGCGTAAGTGATAGATACAGATTTTAGATATCTATTTTTTCGTTTATTATAGCGAGCAGAATGCTCGATATAAAACGAAAGTAAAAATGCAATTTTTGTTTTGCGTAAAATTTCAATGAACTTGATAAATATAATCAAACCAATTTTTGTCTATATTTTTGTCGCTCATTCGGAAAATGAAATTAAAATTTCATTTTCCTCATTCGCTAAAAAATAATTAAAAACCGCCTTTGAAGCGGTTCCTACTAACATATTAAAAAATTCGGACCGTTAACCGCTTCGTTTTTTAAAAATGGTTTTAGTATTATTTATCATGTAGCTATGATTTTAGTCGATTTATAAAATGATGTCAAGAGGATAAAAACAAACACCCCCGCGCCTGCAGGCGAGAAGGTGTTTTAACTCCTAAAAAATCCTACTGTTTAATCTTTCTTTTCAGATCCTCAATTGCTCCGGCTGCAGCATCCCTGCCGCCAAGACCAAAAGCAATAGCAACACTACCCGCTATCGCTGCAACAACACCATAAACTATACCCTTGTATAGAATTTGGACTAAATCTGATTTTGGCAGTAATTGGTCTAAAATCATAAAGACCAAAAATACCCAGATTGTCCATCTAACGATTGAAGCTGCCAACGAAGCGTAGCTGACTTTCATTTTCTCTACTGTTGCTCTTACTAACTTTTCCACAATATCAGCAATAATCACACCAACAACAAAAATCAAAACAGCGATTATAACATTGGGGATGTAATTCAAAACATCTCTTAAAAGATCACCGAATTTGACAAGGTTTAAAATGTCAACGGTGAGCAGTAAAGAAACGATGACAAACACCCATTTGAAAATGGCTCCAATAAAAGCGGACGGATCCACTTTTATATCTGCCTTCTCAAGGGCTTTTTGCCAACCTTCTTTACTAAAAAGACGATTGAACTTTAATCCCTTTAAAAGCTCGGTTACTAACCTGCCAATTCCTACAGCAATAAAGTAGCCGATTACGAAAACAACCACTGCCAAAACAAGCTGAGGAATGAATGTGCCCAGCTGTCTTAAAAATGGTTCAATAATAGTTGAGTACCATTCTTCTCCCATCATATTGTTTTAAATTTAATTTACGAATATTTTACCCAGTTAAATAATTCGCCGAAGCGAATTGCCGCAAAGCGGCATTTAACCGGGTGAATAATTCGACCTTTTAATTAGGCTCTTTGCAACAAAGCCTAATCGTATTATTACGTTATTATATCAGAATATCACCTTAAAAAAACAAGTCCTTCCTGTGGATAACTAACCATGCTTTATCTCTATCACATCACCGTCTTGAACAACGTATTCTTTCCCCTCTGTTTTTATCAAACCCTCTTCTCTTGCTTTAGCATATCCATCCGCTTTTATAAGATTATTAAAATTAATAACTTCCGCTTTAACAAAATTTTTCTCAAAGTCACTATGGATAACTCCACCCGCTTGGGGAGCTAACGTCCCTTTTTTTATTGTCCAGGCGCGGGTTTCATCCGGTCCTGTGGTTAAAAAAGTAATCAAATCCAATAATTCATACGATTTCTTGATTAAAATATCTAGCTCTGATTCTGGCGGAAATCCCAAAGAGACCCTTTCTTCTTTTGAAAATCCGGCTGCCTCAAATTCTGCAGCCAAATCTATTATTAAATAGGACCATTTATTCTTGTTAAGAATTTCTAGGATATTTTTATCTACTTCTTCATCCCTTCCATTCAGTAAATATAATCTTGGTTTCAAGGTAAGCAGTTGATAACCCCTTAACATTCTTGCTTCTTCGTCTGTGAAATTTTGTTCTGTTAGTATTTTTTCCTGCGATAAATAATCTTTTGTTTTTTTTAATACTTCGGATTCTTTAATCGCTTCTTTCTTGCCAGCTCTAATGTCCCCTTCCAAGCTTTCTATTCTTTTGGAAACGGTTTCTAAATCTTTCAGAATCAGCTCCACGTCTAAAATCGCCTTTTCTTGTAAAGGATTGATTGTATTTTGGGTGTTAATAATATCGGGATTCGAAAAAGCGCGCAGTATGTATATAATTGCATCGGTTTCTCTTATATGGGCTAAGAATTTATTTCCCAACCCTTCTCCCTTATTCGCTCCTTTTACTAGACCGGCGATATCAACAAACTCAATGGTTGTATAAATCTTTTTTGCGGATTTAGTTAATTCGGCTAACTTATCAACTCTTTCGTCAGGAACCAAAACAACCCCTACATTAGGGTCAATTGTACAAAATGGATAATTCGCAATATCTACTTCCTTTTTAGTTAGGGTTTTGAATAAAGTGGACTTCCCTACATTCGGCAAACCCACTATACCGATAGAAAGAGACATAAGATTAATGAAGAACTAAAATATTCATTAAATTAAAAACCAGCCATTCTGTTTTGCTTTCTCGGTTAAAGAGTTTTGACGGTCAATAACTGCTTTTATTTCACAATGTTCCATCATTGGTAGATCGTTTATGCTATCGCCGACCCCAAGCAGGGGCCTTTTTTCTTT
>JAHILT010000024.1 GCA_018896875.1 Patescibacteria group bacterium | reverse complement strand
CAATATAATAATAGTATTTCCAGCAGCCTAAATAATGAACAATTACAAAAAAAGGAATAGCAATAATTAAAAATATTTTTAATTTTTTTTGCATATAAAAATTGTTTAGGGACTACTTGGAGAGTAGTCCCTTTTTAAAAATTAATCACGAAATTCATCTAGCACTAGTAGCACCAGCTCTGAAAGAAACATACAACGCCAAGCTAAAAATGAGGCAGGGAATAATGTAAGCAAAAAAGCTTATCACTAATCCGATCACTAGACCGATTACTATACAAAACGCTTGGAAAAAACATTTCATATAATTTAAAAAGTCTTTTATCAAATTCATGACAGTCCTCCTTTTTTATATAAAATAACACATTTAAAATTTTTTGTCAATCTATAAAAAATCTATAAAAAATCTATAAAAAATCGCCTCTGAATATTTAAAAACAAAGGCGATTATTCTTGGATTTTTAAGTTTGATTTTAACCAATGAACAAGCTTCTCTGGGGTAATATCCTTTAAAAGGCATTTGTCTTCTGATTTTAACGCTCTTTTTACTGAAGCAGATAATAAAGATTCTAAGTATCTGAGTTGACTAACTGTTTCGTGTATTTGTGGTCCCTTTCCTCTTTTTAATATCCTTTCATAACATATCTCTGCTGGAACAGAAATCATTACAATAACATTGGGTTTTGACCAAAAGCACATCACAGAATTTGCTAAAAACAAACCAATGTAACCAGCATACAACTCAGCATAAGCAGAAATATCAATCAAAGGATGATGCTCCACAAAAAGAAAATCATTCTTTCTCATTTTACGCTGCGCTAAAATGTAAAGAATTGCGCTCAAAATAGCTATTAGAACGACCACGGTTTTATGTTTATCAGCCTCTGCCCAACGCAGAATTTTAGTAATTATTCTGCTAACAGATTTAAAACCTGGTACATCACTAAAATAAGGTAAATCAATATATCCCACCTTAAAATTGTGATTTCCCAATAACCTAACGCTTTGTCTTATAAGGGTAGTTTTTCCAGAACCATCAATTCCAACTACTGCTATCTGCATTTAATGTCTCCTTTCTAGTTTAAAGAACTTAAAAATTTGTAGGGACTATCTTATTAAAGATAGTCCCTTTCATTCAAAATAAATGAGGCATAAATCTTTTTGTCTTATTCTTATAATCTCTATACTCTTTTCCAAACCACTTTAATAGTAGTTTTTCTTCTTCATTGATGCAAAATAAGACAAATGGACTACCAATTAAAAGGATAACAAAGAAAATCCAACTAGCCAGAGCTAATTCAAACCCTAATCCCATTAGCCAAGAACCGAAATAGATTGGGTGTCGAGTATAGCCATAAATCCCAGTAGTTACTAACTCTCTAGGTTTATCTGCCTTTCTTGCAGTCCTCCAGTTATCCCCTAAAACAATTCTTGCATAAACGCTAATCGTCACACCTAAAATAAAAATAATAATTCCTAGCCATTGCCAACCAATTAACAAATTCCATTTTAATGGATAAACAAATAACTGAAAAATTATTGTTGCTGATCTCCCTGTTTCAGCCACGGTGATATGAAAAGAGCTTTTTTTAAATGGCTTATCTTCTCTTTGCTGTAATTGTCGGACAATAACTCTGCTTAAAAAAAAGATGCTAAATCCTATTAGTAAGACTATCTTCATTATATCTCTCCTCCTTTGTAAATTATTTCCTGCTTATATTACAACATATTTTTAATTATTTGTCAAGATAAAAAAAGAGCGACCCAATTTTAGAGCCGCTATTTATTACCTTGTTTTTTTTCTTTAACAAAGTTCATACATGAATCCGACTATTTCAGTTTTTGGATCCCACAAGAATTCTTGTTTTCCATTTTCAAAAATTTTGGAATCTGCGTATGTCCTGTTTGTGTCTTTCCATCCCAATTCCTTTAATTCTTTTTCGGAAATCTTCATGTCTCGTTTAACAACAGTATTCTTCTTCATTTTTCCCTCCTTATATTTGGTTTGTGTT
>JAHILT010000023.1 GCA_018896875.1 Patescibacteria group bacterium | reverse complement strand
TCAATCCATTTTTCCACAATTCCAAAAATAAATTTTTTATCAACAAAAACAAACTTTAAAAAACCTTTCATTTCCTTTGGAGTTATTTGCCTTTTTGAAGTTGAAATAAAAATTTTGTTCACTGGATGTATTACCATACCCCAAAACCCCATAGCGCTATAAAAGGAAATATAGTATTCTGGATAATTAACAATCTCTTTGGCGGCAATAAACCAATTGCCAATATATTTTTTTACACTGCCTATTTCTTGAGGAATAATTATATATTTCCCTCTTTTTAACCTACTGATAAGATTACGTTTAACTAATTCGCTTAATAAATCTGCTGTCGCGCGCTCATCTTTATTTATTATTGCCTGAGTATCCTTGATATTAAAAATAACCTTATCTTTTTCATATAAAGTTTGAATGAGATTAGTACTAACTTTTCCTAGTGTTTTGTTAATCATATATCTACTATAATTGTAATGTATACAGGATGACATCCTGTATTCTATACATAAAACGTAGATTTGTCAAGCTAAATTCAATAATCCTAATGGCAACTCTCCTCCCTCTTAAACCCAACCCCCTTCATCCTCTTCATTGATACAAAATTACCGATCCAATTTTCGTAAATCCTGCATCTTTATAATATTTTAATTATACCACCTCTTAAAAGATAAACAAACAACAAAAAGTTGAGGAGCTCGGCTTCTCAACTTTTTATCAAAATGACAACTCTTTAATATACTCCCTGGCGATGGCCGATACGAATAACGATAACTAATAAATAATCTTTATAAACCTTATAAATTATTCTGTACAGCCCAATACGATAAGAATAGGCATTTTTTAATTTGCCTTCTAATTTTTTACCAATATAAGGATTCTCAGCCAATGATGGCAAAACCGCTAAAATTTTTTCTTGATAAGATTTAGGAATTTTTTCTAAATCTTTTGTCGCTTGCCGATCGATTTTTACTTGAAATTTCATATTTTACTTTAGATCTATCAGCTAAAATAAAACCGTGTTTTGCCATCACCTCTTCCAAGGTGGCATACTTTTTATATACCCCGGATTTTACATCACGATCAACTCTTTTAATATCTCTTTCTAAATCAGGGAAGTTATGCATCACTTCCAATGTTTCTCTCCAAGATTCAAATTCTTCAGCAGACATCACAACTGCTTTCGGTTTTCCTTTTTCAGTTAAAGTATAATAATTACCCGGCCTTTGAGTCGCTTCTATTATTTTAAAAATTTGTTTTCTTGCCTCAGTAATGGACAATGTTGTTTTGATATTCATATTTTAATATTGATATTTAATATCTATGTACATTATAGTGTACACTTAATTATTTGTCAATATTTCCTGTGGATAAATATTTAAATCAATTTATAACAAAAAGGAGAGACTCGGCTTCTCAAAATTCAAACAAAAAACTTCCTAACAGGTCCGACCTGACAAGAAGTACTTAGTTTAAAACTTATATCTCCCTTTGTTTTTTATAAATTGAGACATTTTATCTCCTTTTTTAATTTCTACCATAAATTTGTATCATTTTTATGGCTTAATTATATCATTTATGAGACAAAAAGGCAATTTACTGATAAATAGCATACTAGTACATTCAGAAACTCGCCAGCCATACGATGAGTCGTTAAACGACAAAAACATTAAAATTATAAAACCAAATTGACAAATCAATTTTTTTGGTATATTCTAATAGAAAACGTATAATAATGCTCATATTTAAACAATTTCTAGAAAAAATACATGAAAACAAAAAAAATTAATCAAAATATTCAAGAAGCAACCGCTACTATAAGAAAAAGGGATGGAAAATATTTTGATTTTAACGAGATATCATTGGTAACTAAGGGCGTTAAACGTTTAACTAATAAACAATTCCTTGATCTATTTAAAAACGTACGATTAAGATTTAACTTAACTACCCAATGTAATTTGTGGTGTATTTTCTGTTCTAATGAAGGATCAGATTATAGTGCTAAATACAAACAAGAGGCAGACATTAATCAAGTTATAAAATTAGGAGATATAATTATAAAAAATACGCCGATTAAGTTTATTGATTTTAGTGGTGGCGAACCAACTATTCACTCTGACTTTATTTCAAATGATTTTAAATTACTAAAATGGACAAAAAAACATAAAAATATAAAATTCTCATTGCATAGTAATGGGATAAATTTAAATCCAAAAATTATTGATATGATAAAAGATAATTTTTCTAGAATAGGCGTATCTGTTCATTCATTCAAATTTGATACTTGGAATAAGATTACAAATTTAAAAAATATATATCCATTAGATATACAAAAAAAGAAATACGCTAAAATAATGGAAAATTTGAATTATTTAACTAAACAAAATATTGGAGATAAAGTTTTTATAAAGAGCGTTATAATAAGAGGTATTAATGACAGCATGGAAGAGCTTAAAAATTTTTTTGATTATTGCATAAAGAATAATTTTTATCCAAAATTTTTGGAATTTGAACCACAATATAAAGAGCAAAAAAAATATATTGTTGGCAGAAAAGAATTTTTTGCAAAATTAGAAAAATTAGGATGTAAATTTACTGACGATACTCCTCGTGACAATAATCCAAATAAATATATCCCTGGCGTTAATTTTAAATATACTGCAAAAAGTGGTACTAAAATTGGTTTACATAGTATTTTTAATTGTGGTAATAAAGGAGCATGTGAATCTTGCTATTTATTTCTATGTATGTTTGTTAAACCAACCGATGATGGTAAAGGACTATATTTAAAACCATGCGCTCCCCTTGACACTAGATTTGATTTAACTTGGGCATTAAATAAAAATAATGAAAAACAAATCCTTGATATTTTTAAATTATCTCGAGAATATTTAATGCTAGCCCCTGGACTTGGTATTAATGGTTGGAATAAAGAAAATAGGTATAAAGTAAAATTTTAATGAGAATAAAAAAAGCTTTAAATAATTTTCCTCTAAGAGTATCTATAACAGATCATTGTAATTTAAACTGTTTTTTTTGTTCAAATGAGGGCATGGACTTTAAAAATAGAAACAATCATGAAATAGATCTTGAAAGTTTTAAATATTTAGTTAAAACAACCAAAGTAGCTGGTTTACAAACATTATCTCTTACAGGCGGTGAACCAACCATTTATTCAAAAATAGAAGAATTACTTGATTTTGTTGTTTCTCAAAAAATACCTAGAACATTTTTTCACACAAATGGAATAGCTTTAACAAAAAAATTAATTGATAAATATTTAGTACATTTTTCTAAACTAGCAGTATCAATTCATACTACTAATTATAAAATTTGGAAACAATTAACTAGAGGCAAAGAAGAACAGTTCGAAATCTTATTAGAAAATCTTAATTATTTGGGAGAACTTTCAAAAAAGAAAAAAATTAAAGTAGAAGTTAAAGTTGTTCCAATAAAAGGCATCAATGATTCTTCTGAAACTATCAAGGATTTTTTAGATTTATGTTC
>JAHILT010000086.1 GCA_018896875.1 Patescibacteria group bacterium | reverse complement strand
CGCTTCTCTACCTCCCGTTCCTGTTTGGTTGCTTCGCGCAGCTCTGCGGAGGCGATGGCGAAGGCGCGGGTATGCGTCTCCTCGGCCTTCAGGCCGGTATCAACGCGCTCCTCTCGCTTTTCGCGGTAGCGAGCTGTTTTGGCCAGCTCCCGCTGGGTCGCGGCCAGCTTTTGCTGGACCTTCTCGAGTTCCTCTGCATTGCTCGTCTGTCGCTCGTGGTTGCGCGCGATCCGGGCCTCGAGCTCGTTGAGCTGCGTCAGCACGGTCGTGTTGGTCACCACGCGCTTGCCGTAGCCATGGACCTCCTTGATCCCAACGGCCTGGTTGGCGCTGCGAAAAAACCCCTCCTGGTTCGGCCACCGGCCGTAGTACGCATCGGCCAGCTCGCGGTAGGTCCACACGTCGCGATCGGCGAGCGTCACCAGCACATGCCAGATGTCCTTGCCACGCGGTTGGATCACGATGGCCCGCGCCTCGACGACCACCTTCTTGTCCTTCGAGTCGTGCAGCGTGATGCTGCCTTCCCGAATAAGATCCCCGTCCCGATACGGTCTGAACGAGCTCCCACGGCCAAAGCTGAACCGCTCCGGCTTGATCATTGGAGCGGATAGGGGAACCACAAGGTCGCGCTCGGCCAGCTTGAACTGCTGGAGCAGCCTCGCCGAACAGCACTCGCCGTCGATCACCGTCAATCGCCCCACCGGCTGGCTGGTTTCCTCCTCCACGCGCTCGAGCAGCTCCAGCACCCGAGGAGTCATGGGCGCCGTGCCGCTGTAGGTCTCGAAGTGGATCGGAACGCCAACTCCGGTATTAACGAAGGTTGTGGTCAGCGCGGGCTGCACCCGACCGGTGCTCGAGACCTTCGCGGCCTTGGTGAAGAGGTTTGTCCACAGCGGTTTGACCACGTTGTCGACGTACACCACGTTCGCCCGATAGTCTGTCTCCCAGCGCTCGACGCTCACCCGGTGCCAGGTGTTGGCATGCGCCTGCTGCAACAGCGGAGCCAGCCCCGCCACATTCCACTCGCTCACCTGCTTGCGAATCGTCTCCACCTGGTACTCGTATCCGCAGAACTCTCCGAGAAACCGCCCCTGCGGACACCGCAAGTCCTCGATCCGGCCGTGTACCGCCGGCAATGCAGGGATACTCACCATGGCCCACACCTTCTGCTCGATCGTTCCTCGGTGCTGACCGCGAAACGACAGCCGGCCGAGGTCGCGCGCTTGAGCCTTCTCCGCTGCCGTCCGATGAGTCGGCGCCACCAACTCCCCAGGCGCCTTGCGTCGCGCTTCGTTGTACGCTGCAGTCAGCTGGCCGCGCTCGTTGCGCAGCGCGACTTCTTCCGCCGGAGGCGGTCCCGGCTCCGGCAACTCCTTGGCCGCTTCGACTATGGTATCGACCAGTGCTTTGACCGCTCCCGTCTCCGCCTCGGAGGCCTGCATCAGCTGAAAGCCTGCCGCTTCCAGTTCTTCCACGACCGGCTTCTCCTTGCTCTGCTGCTCACTTCCGGCCCCATCTTCTGCACCCGGTCGCCCCGCACGCTGCTCCAGTCCGGCGTCCTTCCAGATCCGCTTGATCGTCGTTCCTGACGGAGGTGTCACCCGGAACTTCGCACGGATGATCGCCGCGACCTGCTCGACCGAGATAGATGGTTTCACCATCCGCGCCACTTCGATCGCGTCCTGCACCCATGACGGAAGCTCAGGCTCGCGCGGCGTTCGACGATCAATCAGCCCCTCGAATCCCTTGCACCGATAGTTCGCCAAGTCACGCAGCGTAGCACTTCGTTTCGTTTCCTCAGTCGTCGCGCGAATCGCAGCGTTCTGGCTCTCGCCTTGCTTCATCCGTTCGAGGATCTCCGTGACCGTTCTCTCTCGGCGCCGCGCTTCCTCTACCCGTCTCTGCCAGCTCTCTTGCGAGATTCGACAATAGATCTCCTTCAGCGCCTTGCTCCTGGGCTCATACGTCTCGCATCGCATGCTCGCATTCTCGCACCCGACCGCGCAGGCCCGCTAGGCAGGCCCGCCAGATCGTCTGAAAACCGCGGCCGGGGGTGTCCGCCGGATCCCCTGACGGTCTGAACGAGCTCCCACGGCCAAAGCTGAACCGCTCCGGCTTGATCATTGGAGCGGATAGGGGAACCACAAGGTCGCGCTCGGCCAGCTTGAACTGCTGGAGCAGCAACGCAGCGAACAGCTGCGGGGCACCACGGGCGTGCTCGTCCAAATGGGCGAGCCGCCTCCGGATGGTTGTCTGAGATGTGGGGCACCGATGCACGTGCGCAAGACCCTGCGGCGGACCGGCCACACCCT
>JAHILT010000088.1 GCA_018896875.1 Patescibacteria group bacterium | reverse complement strand
ATGCGATTTCTTTATTTTTTCTCGGATATTTATTTAAGGGATTTATCGGCGCCGATGCGGTTGATTATATAAAAATGCCGTTAGGCATGGATCTGCCGGTCGGGGCAATGCACGGAGCAGGCACTGTAATTATGCAAAACGGGATAAAGATGCTGCAGATACCGCTATGGAGGAGTTATCTTGCGGGATGTATTCTTCTGGGAATCGCGCCCTGCACCGCTATGGTGCTTGTATGGGGCTATCTTGCAAAAGGAAATGACGGGCATACTCTTATTATGGTTGCGATAAATTCCCTGACAATGCTTTTTTTATTCGGACCTCTCGGCGGATTTTTGCTCGGTGTAGGCCGACTGCCCGTCCCGTGGCAGGCGCTTTTACTTTCTATAAGTATCTACGTAGCATTACCTTTGGTTGCCGGATATTTTTCAAGAAAATGGATGATCATGACGAAAGGGGAATACTGGTTTAAGGAAAAATTTCTGCACCTGCTTACGCCGGTATCCATCATCGCCCTTCTGTTCACACTCGTTTTACTTTTCTCTTTCAAAGGTGACATTATCCTGACGAAACCTCTTACTATTTTATGGATAGCCATACCTCTTTTCATCCAGACAAACCTTATCTTCTGGATTACCTATAAACTTGCAAAAACCATCCGCCTCAGCTATGGGGATGCCGCTCCCTCGGCACTGATCGGCGCAAGCAATCATTTTGAGGTTGCTATCGCAACATCCACTATGTTATTCGGACTCGCGTCCGGCGCAGCACTGGCTACCGTTGTCGGAGTCCTGATTGAAGTACCTACGATGCTCTTCCTGGTCTATATCTGCAAGAAGACACAACATTGGTTCTAATTCACCCAGCCCATTATTTTCCTTTACAAAAAAGCAAAAATTCAATATAATTAAGAATCTGATTACATAGATTAAATCCAGTCAAAAGAAGTCTTTGACAGGATTTACAGGATAAGTCAAAGATTTTGACAGGTCTTAAACGTTACATCAGAGATTTTAATCCAGTTAATCCTGTCAAGAAGATTTTAAAGATTTGTTCAGTGTTTTCCGTGTACTCCATGGCTAAAAAAAATATGAATTTAAAAGTTTTTTCAGCAATCACCGTTTTTCTGCTCACCGTATGCCTCACATCTGAAGCAGATACTATCATTCCCAGGGAATCTATCAAAAAACATAACATCCCGGCGGTCAAAAAAGCGATAAAGCAGGGAGCAGATGTTAATGCAAAGGATTCGTTCGGCGAAACCCCGCTGATGGTAGCGGCATCAACTAACTCTTTAAAGACAGCAGAATTGCTGCTCCAGGAAGGCGCAGATATCCATTCAAAAAACTATTATAGTATGACAGCGCTAATGGTGGCAGCTTTGTATGATTCACCGGATGTAGCCGGGTTACTGCTCGAAAAAGGCGCCGATATCAATCAGAAGGATGCATACGGCTCCACGGTATTGATGCTGTCAGCAACAAAAAATTCACTGAAAACAGCAAAATTATTAATACAAAAAGGAGCGAATCTTAACGCACGGAACCTGTTTGGCGAAACAGCGTTGATGCTGGCAGCTGTCCATGATTTTTTAGATTTAACAAACTTATTGATAGAAAGCGGGGCAAAGATTGATGCAACGGATAATTGTAAATTCACGGCGTTAATGTTTACAGCAACAAAAAATTCCCTGAACACAGCAGGAACGCTTATAAAAAGCGGGGCAAAGCTTAATATAAAAAATAAGGATAACGATACGGCGCTTCTGCTGGCGCTGGAAAATAATTCCATGGATGTAGCAAAGTTATTGATACAAAAAGGGGCAAAGCTTAATATAAAAAATAAATTTAATAAAACAGCACTAATGGTTGCATCGAAAAAAAATTATTTGGATGTTGCAGAATTACTGCTCCAAAAAGGAGCAAATCTTAATACAAAAAACGAATATAACGAAACGTCGCTGCTGGTAGCGCTGAAAAATAATTCCATGGATACAGCGAAGTTATTGCTCACAAAAGGAGCAGACCTTAATGTAAAGGACAAAACCGGCAAAACGGCGCTGTTGGTGACACTTGAGAATAATTTCATGGATATAGCCGTATTATTGATAGAAAAAGATACAGATGTTAATACAAATAACAAAACCGGCGAAACAGCGTTGATGCTGGTGTCGGCGAAAAATTTATCGGACATAGTAAAGTTATTGATACAAAAAGGGGCAAATCTCAACGCAAGTGATAAAAACGGCTCTACCGCCTTGATGAATGCGGCTGCAAATGATTGTCTGGATGCGGCAGAATTGCTGCTCCGGAAAGGAGCAAAGATTAATGCAAAGAACGGGAATAAGGAAACAGCATTGTTAGTGGCAGCGAAGAATAACTCGTCAAATGTAGCAGGTCTATTGATAAAAAAAGGCGCAAAGGTCAATATAAAAGATAGCGGCGGTAATACAGCGTTGATGTTTGCATCAGCCAATGATTCCATTGATGTTATGAAATTGCTGCTGCAGAAAGGGGCGGACATTAATGCAAAAAACGGTACCAATAAAACAGCGATAATGTTTACGGCAGCAGGCAATTACGCAGAGGCAGCAGAATTGCTGCTCCTGAAAGGCGCAGAAGTCAATGCAAAGGATGATACCGGTTTAACTGCGCTGATGCATTCGACTAATTGCAGAGCTCTGGATGTAGCAGAATTGCTGATAAAAAAAGGCTCAAATGTCAATGCAAAAAACGAAGACGGCAATACGGCGATGATGTTCGCGGCGATAATAAATTCTTCGGATGTGGCAAAATTACTGATTGAAAAAAAAGCAGACCTTACTACAAAGAACAAATACGACGAGACATTATTGTTAGTTGCCTTAAAATATAATT
>JAHILT010000022.1 GCA_018896875.1 Patescibacteria group bacterium | reverse complement strand
GCAAAAAATATTTTATCTTTTGTTGCCTTAGAAAATATCCGGTCGTTTTCTTCTAAAATTTCTGTAAAAGAATATTCAAAAAAATATTTAAGAGCTGGAGAAACATATGTTCTAGAAAAATATATGCCAAGCGGTTCGCGTGTTTTAGATGTGGGTTGCGGGGCGGGCAGGACTACTTATTTTATTGCTAAAAAAGGTTGTAAAGTTATTGGTACCGATATAGCGGTTCCACTTATTGAACAGGCAAGTAAATCTTATCCAGAGATTGATTTCAAAGTAATGGATGCTAGAAAATTAGATTTTGAAGATAATGTTTTTGATGCCGTGTTTTTTTCTTTTAATGGTATAGATAATTTATTGTCTTTAGAAGAAAGATATAAGGCAGTTAATGAAATGAAAAGAGTTTTAAAGTCAGGTGGATTTTTGATATATTCCAGTCATAATGCATTGGCGATTCCTAGGACTAAAACAAGTTGGAAAATAATTTTTAATAATTTAGGGAAATTGAGAATTGGTCCGCATTGGAGAAGCGAGGAATATAATTTTGGCAAATTGACTCAGTGTTATAATAATCTTTGGAATGAAAAATCACGGCTTCGTTCGTTGGGTTTTAAAAAAGTTGAAGCGATTGGTAATAGCGCTAAAATTTTAAAGGCACCTGATTTTATTTTGGCGTTTTTGGATAAATTTCCTATTTATATAGCTCAAAAATGATTCAAGAAAAAAATAAACTATTATTTCGTTCCTTAAGGGTATTGTATCAGAATGAAAATCTTAAGGAATTGTTGGATAAAAATAAGTATGATTACATCACCGTAATTTCTTATGATGATTTAGGATTGGAAGAAGAAGGCTATAGTTTAAAATACAAAAAACTTGCTAATATTGCTTTAAATAGCACGATTGAGGAGATACTGGAAAGATTTACCAGAAGAACTAAACAAGAGGTTTTGAGCACGTATAAAGTTGGGGAATTTGAATTTAAAGTGGCTGATCCAAATTTAAAAGCAACTTATAAATTATATAAAAAATTTGAGCGAGCTCAAAGCAGAAAGCCATGGGGAAAAGAAAGTTTTAATGGAGTTATAAATTTTAACGCTTATTATAAGGGGAGGCTTGTTGCATCAGTTCCTTGTTATGATGTTTTTCCCTATCTTCAGGTAAGGGCGATATTTTCTAAGAGAATGGAAGAAAGCGACAAAGGGCTTTACAAGCTTATTGGCTCTGCTACTAGACGTTTGATTTTTGAAGCGTGTAAATACGGACAAGAAAGGGGATATAAATTTGTGAGCTTGGGATCAGTTAATTATTCTACCGAGCAGAAAGCCAATGTTGCTAATTTTAAAATGTTTTTTGGCAGTGAGCTGGGAGACGAGTATACTTATACGTACAAAAGTTCGAAGTTTATGTTTTTGGAAAAAACAAGGAAATTAATTAAAGATATGAAAGTATTCCGTATTTTAAATCGATATTTGGAAAGATTTATTACTCAAAAATGTGTAGTTGGATTTATTAGAAAAAAAACCAGCAATGTCGTTGCCTCGGGTCCTTTTTCGGGAATGAAATATGTTAGTAGTAGTACTGGTAGTAGATTACTTCCTAAAATTTTAGGAACCTATGAATTAGAATTGCATCCGATGGTAGAGGAAATATGCAAAAGATCTTTTGATGTGATTGTTGATGTTGGGGCGGCAGAAGGATATTATGCTGTCGGTATGGCATTAAGGAATCCTAAGGCTAAAGTTATTGCTTTTGAAACAGAGATTAGTGGTCAGAATTTAATAAAAAAAATGGCAGATATTAATGGAGTCACAAACAGGGTTTTTGCACGTGGTTTTTGTGATTCAAAATTATTATCAAGTAGTATTCCTGATGATAAGAAATGTTTAATAATTATGGATATAGAAGGAGGAGAGGCGTCTTTGTTAGATAATTGTATAAGTCCAAAACTTAATAGTTGTCATATTCTGGTGGAAATTCATGAATGTGTGGTTTCTGGAGTTGGAGATATTATTATTAATCGTTTTAAAAATACTCATAATATTATTGAAATAAAAGAAAGAGCAAGAGTATTGAAGGATTTCCCATTGTCTATTCCTATTCTCTATAGATCATTGTTTAAAAAATATTTTATTTTAAATAGTATGGACGAGGCGAGGTTTGATAGTTTGATTGGTAGATTGGATAAAAATACTAATTGGCTTTACCTTGAACTAAAATAAAATATAATTATAAAATTATTATGGAAGAAAAACATTCACAACAAATTGCTTTAAACCTTGAAATTCTTGAAAAAGCTGACAATTTTACGAATTGGTTATATGAAGAAATAAAGCCTTTTTTGAAGGGTAATATTTTTGAGGTTGGAAGCGGACATGGTACTTATAGTAGGAAAATTATCAAAGATTTTCCGGATAGCAAGATTGTTCTTAGCGATATAGAAAAGAATTGTATTAATGAATTAGAAAAAATAAAAAAATCCAATGTTGCGGTTTTACAGATTGATATATCTCGTCAGGAAGACTTTAAAAAAGTTGATATGCCGATAAATTCAGTTTTTGCTTTGAATGTTTTGGAACATATTGAAGATGATGTTCAAACTATGAATAATGTTTATGACGCCTTAAGTCCTGGTGGCACATTTATTATTCTAGTACCAGCGCATAAATTTTTGTTCAATTGCATTGATAAAAGCGTTGGACATTATAGAAGATATGTTAAAAAAGATATTTCGGAAAAAGTTTTTCAAACAAAATTTAAAATTAAAACCATGTTTTATTTTAATTTTTTGTCAATTTTTGGTTGGTATTTAAACGGGAATATTTTGAAGAAAAATGTAATTAATGGCAGCGCAGTAGGGCTTTTGAATAAATTGGTTCCGTGTCTCCGTTTTTTTGAGAGATATATACTAAGAAAAAATATAGGTATTTCTTTAATTGTAGTCTTAGAAAAATAGGCGATAAGCTATTCTTAATTAGCATTATCTTTTAGCCAATTGATTGTTTTAGTCAGTCCTTTTTCTAGGTTATTTTTAGGAGACCAATTAAGCATTGATTTAGTTTTTGATATGTCGGCTTGCCAAATATTTTGGTCCCATATTCTTTGGTTCATTGCTCCCCATTTTGGTTTAATATTAGCTTTAGTTAGAAGAATTGATAAATCTACGATTTCTTTTATTGTTGTTTGCTTTCCACTGCCAATATTGAATATTTCTCCGCCTAAATCTGGTCTTTGACTAGCCGTTAAGTAAGCATTGACTATATCATCAATGAAGATATAATCTCTGGCTGTACCAGGAGAAACTAGCGGAGGGCATGTATTATTGAGAAGTGAATTAATTAGTGTTGGAATTAATCTAGTTGATTCGTCATATTGTCCATAGACTGAAAAGGGTCTTATTGTAATAATTGGCATTTTTTTTGACTTAGCCAAATATTGACAATAGTAAGTTGCTGCTGCTTTAAAAACAGCATAATAGCTATTGGGTTCTAAAAAATCCGTTTCTTTCATTGGTTTATTTTTAAATCCATACTCTGAAGAAGACCCAGTATTAATAAAAGTTTTAAAACCAGATTCAATGCAAGCATCAAGCAAATTCATTGTTCCATGCAAATTTATTGCCTCAATTTTTTCTATATCTTTTTGAAGTGGGTGAGCGCCATAGGCGGCTAAATGAAAAATTGTTTTTGGTTTAATTTTTTTAACACAAGTAAAAATATCATCACGATTGGTTAAATCCATGTGGTGCACTGTAATTTTGGGTAATATATCCGTAATTCGCCAAAGCTTTGCTTTATCTCTAATTAAAATATTAACATCGGAACGTTCATTAGCTATTTTTCTAGCTAAATTAGAACCAATAAAACCACTAGCTCCCGTTATCAGTATTGGTCCTTCAATATTATTAATCATTTTTTATGTTTTTATTGTTTGTTTTCATTTTATTATTATACAACTTTTTAAATTAATATCTTGTTTCTAATAAATGTTTAATTGTATTAATAATTTTTAAGTAAATTTGAGAATATTGTTTTAGCATATTGGTTGTTTAGAAACCTTTTTAATTATATAATGGTTTTAACATCTATATTCTTAATGTATAAAATATGATTAATTTATCTTATTTAAAAGGAAAAACTGTTTTAGTAACTGGTGGTACTGGCACTTTTGGCAATGCTCTTGTTTCTAGGTTATTGGAAATAAAAGATATCAAGAAAATTATAATTTTTAGTCGTGACGAGCTTAAACAAAGCCAGATGCAGAATCGGCTCAAGCAATATAAAACTAAATTGCGATTTTTTATTGGTGATATTAGAGATTTAGATAGGTTAAATAGGGCGTTTGAAGGGGTAGATATAGTTGTTCATGCTGCTGCATTGAAACAAGTCCCGGCCACAGAATTTAATCCTTTTGAAGCAATTAGGACTAATATTATTGGTAGTCAAAATGTTATAGAGGCGGCATTAAATAATAATATTAAAAAGACATTATTAATTTCTTCGGATAAAGCGGTTCAGCCGATTAATTTATACGGCGCGACTAAATTATGCGCTGAAAG
>JAHILT010000021.1 GCA_018896875.1 Patescibacteria group bacterium | reverse complement strand
ATTGCGGCAACAGGCCCGAGAAGAAGCGCTTTTAGCCGCAAAGAAAAAGGCCGAAGCCCTGGCAAAAGTAGCTGACGTTAAACTTGGCAGGCTGGTGACTTTTAGCGAGAGTTCGCCTTCGGTCCCGCGATACTATGATTATGCTATGGAGGCTAAAGCGGTAGGTGGCGGGGTACCAGAGCCGGAAATTGAGGCTGGTTCTTTAGAGATTATCGTGAATGTAACGGTGAGCTATGAGGTTCTGTAAGTATTCGACGTCCCGATACATCGAGGCGGTTTAGGTGGTCTTGACCACCTAAATTACCTGATTTCTGTTAACAAGAAAAAGCCCAAACATTGATAACTAAGTGAAAATCCCATGTTCAAAAAAATAACCAAACAATTTATTTATAAGTTTAATATCTCTCAAAAAGGCCTTTATTCCATATCCATATCAGCAACTTGCAAATCAGGAAAAATATTAGGATTATTTGGCGGAGAAGACTCGAGGGTTGAAATTGATGGTCTTAAATTAAGAGAGATACCAGCAAAAGGTAAACCCCAATATTTCAATATCCCTTCAGCCTGGAATGGAACAAAACTAAAAGGTCTGCCCAAGACAGTCATTTTTATTTTAGAGTTAGATAAAGGACAACAGACAATTAAGTTTATTCCCAAAAGAGGAGTAGTAATAGAAAAAGAACCAGAGATAAAGCTGATTAGAGATTCACGGAGTATCAGATTAAATTTAAATAGCACTGCAGAAAATAGAAATGGACAACCATGGATTACCCTAACTTTAATAGATTTACCCTTAAAAATATTAGATGTTTCAGTAAAGTGCGCTAAAAGATTTTTAGATAGTGATGATGTTAAACTAATTATAGATGGAGATATCCAGAAAAATAAACAAGCAAACTGGTGGGCTAAGAACTGGTACTGGCAAGGCAGACGACTGCAAGGAAAAACAGAAGAAACTAGATTTTATCCTAAATTGCCACAAGGTATCCATTACCTTGAATTCTGGGCTGATAGGCAACCGACTTTGAATTGGGTAGGGATGGATTTGGGGATGAAGGAAGATGAGGCACCTAGAAATAATAAAATACCAACTGTTGATAATCCGAAGTGGACAGGAGATTTTAATGATGATACAGAACAAATACTTTTAGCCAGAACTATTTTTGGCGAAGCAAGAAGTCTACCAGAAAAAGGCAGAATAGCAGTTGGTTGGTCAATAAGAAATAGAATTAAAGATCCAAGGCGGGGAGATACTTATCACAAAGTTATTTTGCAACCAATCCAATATAGTGCTTTTAATAAAGAAGACCCTAACCGCCCATTTGTTGAAAATCCTCAAATTTCCGAAGATCAAATTGATGATTGGTATGAATGTTATGAGATAGCGGGTAAAGTAATGCGGGGCAAGGTGAATGATCCCACTGATGGAGCAAATCATTATTACAGTGATTATATTAGGCCCCCTTACTGGACAAAGTCTAAAAGTGCTGAATTTAAAATTAAAATTGGTAATACACTCTTTTATGATTTAAAGCCAAATGGAAACGAGGGGTTTATTAAATTATCACTAGTGGTTTTAATATTTGTTGTTGTGATATTATTAGGATTAAGTTTTACTTTTTGGCTTAAAAAAGGAAGCTCAACAGAAGAAATAGTAGAGCCTGCTGCCAGACATTTTTTTATTCATCCTGTGAGCGGTGAAGTTGCAGTAATTCATTTTAATGAAGATGGTAATTTTTTAAGAATAAGACAATTAACCGCTGATAATTATAATAAAAGTCATCTTAAAGTACTCCCGCCAACAGCTAGATTTGAAGATTTTCAGCTCGGATATTTTCAATTTTTACATCAAGGAGGCCAAGGATTTGATTATAATAATGACCAAGAAAGGCAGGAATATTATGAAAATTATACAGCTCTAATGATAATGAAAGGCGAATATAGTCATCCATACGAAGTATTTAGAGGGAATTATCATATTTCTGATTGGGAGTGGGACAGCTTTCAGGAGGTAACAGTT
>JAHILT010000020.1 GCA_018896875.1 Patescibacteria group bacterium | reverse complement strand
GTATTACCTTTTCTTCAAGCTCTCTTAAAATATCCTTTAAAATATTTGTGGAATTTAAATCATTGTCAGTTTTTATAAAAGTTAGTTCGTTCGTCAATACTTCTATTTTGCTTTTATCAATTTTTTCACTTTCTAAAATATCACCTATTGTCATGGGTATATTCCTAATAATCGTTTGCGTATTCCATGAACTATAATTATTTTTAAAATCCGCCCCGCTATCTTTTGGGTATAAACAAATCATTAAGGCGCTTAAAAGTATTGGTCTTTTTTGAGAATCTAAATTTCTTAATAATCTGTTTATTTCACTTGATGATTTTGAAATATCGTTAGATATTTTTTCTAAATCAATATTTTCAAAAAAAGCTAGATAATCTTCTTCATCTAAAACTTCACTTTTACTAATATTCTGGATTAAATCATTTTCAACAATAAAAGTATCCAGCCTGTGATTGTATTCATCATTAATATCTCCAGAAAAAGCAATGCCTATTATTTTCCAATTATTTAGATGTTTTTTGATTGTTTCTTTTTCTTTATTTAATTTCTCATTTGTAAAAAAAGATAAATAATGTTTTATTCCGTCAATTGCAAAGTCGACTGGCTTATCCTCGTTTTCAATCAAAATTAATAATTTTTTGATTTCATTTACATAAATCAAATCTGGATAACCATGTTTTCCGGTTTCCTTTTTGCTTGTTTTGTCTAAGATCTCTTGAATATATTTATTATTTTGTTTCTGGACATTCCAATTATTAGCATATAGTTGTTCTCTTTAATAAAATTAAACAGGCTAATATCTGTTTTTACTTCATTTTTTCTTAAATTTATCATATTATTTTATTGATATAAAATAGTATTTAAAACTATCTACATTATAGCTAAAAATTAATAAAAGGGGGAATTTTATGACTAACTTATCGTTGGTTTCTTAATTACATATTTAACCACCCCATTTATTAAAAATTTATCTGTTTCGTGAATGAAAATAATCGGATGATTTTCCGTTGATTCGGAAGTCAGAGAAATAATTTTATTTTTTGAATCTAACAGCAATTTTTTTATACTCGCGCAATTATCAATAACTGCCAGCACATAATCGTTCGGCTGCGATTGTTTTTTTGAATCTACTATTACATAATCGCCGTCTTCAATATTTTGGCCATTAACATTTGCCTTGTTCATTGAATTCCCTGACGCCCTGATTGCCAAAAAGCCATCCCCTGTTTTAATTATATTTCTTGATACTTTTATATAACCCTCTAAATTTTCTTCGGCAAAAATATTGGCCTCTCCGCAATTTGCAGATCCTAAAACAGGAATTGCCAAAAACAATCCCTTCTGAGGCTCTTCATTATTCGCGCGCTTAATCTCGCCTGTTTTCTTATCAACTTTAATAAAGCCTTTTTCCTCAAGCTTTTTCAAGTGATAAGAAATTTTAAAAGGATGAGACTCTCCGACCAATCTTCCAATCTGCCTAAGCCCGTCTCTTTTTAAATTTATTTCATTAGCAAAGATTAATATTTTTTGTTGAATCGGGTGCATATTTTTTTAAGTACTTTTTATATTTCCAGTATAATCCCTTGCTTAATGGCTGTCAAGTATTTGACGCTTTAATAATATATTTGACAAAAGTAATCTTTTTTATATTAAAAACAGTATGATAGTTGCATCATACTGCTTTTATTTATTGTTATTTATTTTAGTTCTGCTGACTTTTTAAATATTCTCTAATTTTTATTATCGCAACACTCCGCCCCATTCCACCACCGTGAAGCCTTTTCTTTCAGGCGTTTTGATTTCAAACCCTTCAAAATCAGCCATTTTGTCCAAGGGGGAAAAATCCATTAAAACTCTAATCACAGTATCAGGCTTTGGATTTATATCTAATGGCGCAATCTGTTCCATCTCGCGATTTCCCAAGAAGGTTATAAAATAATACGACGAACCTTTCTTAATTGGATAATTTCAAGTTTTTCGTTCCACTTTTGGCAGAACTCCGAGCTTTGCTCAGTTTGGTGGCAAATTATTTTTTTATTTTGACTCAAAAACAGGCAAAGGATAAGACATCGCCGTCTTAGCATTTAATTCAATTTTTATCCAAT
>JAHILT010000019.1 GCA_018896875.1 Patescibacteria group bacterium | reverse complement strand
GTACTAATTGATTCTTTTAAAATGATGTAGGTGGTATAAAATATAACTAAAGACACAACAATACCCATAATACTATCCACCCACCAGAAATATCCTCCCATAAATATTCCGATTAAAACTAAGAAAGACACCAGCGCATCACTTCTATGGTGCCAACCATCGGCTATAAGTGATTGAGAATTAATTTTCTTTCCAGCGCGTATAGAAAATTGAGCCAACCCTTCTTTTACTATCACGGAAATTATAAATACTATTATAGCTAAATTTCCGTAAGAGGCAGATTGATGATTTATAAATCTCTGAATCGAGGCAATTAAAAAATTAACGCCTACCACAGCTAATAGTGCACCAATAATAACCGAACTAATTATCTCTGCCCGACCGTGACCGAAGGGGTGTTTTTTATCAGCAGGTGTGGATGAAACCTTGAAACCTATAATCACCACCAGGGAAGTGAGTGAATCAGACAAAGTATGCCAGGCATCGGCAATTATGGCTATAGAAAAAGTCTTCATCCCCACCCAGTATTTTAAACCAAAAAGGAGGGTATTCAGGATGATTGATACTGTTCCCTCTAAATACCCGATAAAGGTCTTGTATTTTTTTGATACTTGTTTTTTTGAGTTAATTTTCATTTTTCTTTTTTTATACCCACTCAGTGACATACTCTTTTAAATGTTTGGTCTGATTTAATTGAACCAGACAATATCCTTTGTCTTTTTTATGAGAAAGAAGACTGTAAGAAGCGGTATCTAAATGAATTTTCCAAAAATAAGGTGAAGCAATATTCAGGCAGGCAGAGATAAGGGGTTTAAGTACTGCACGATGGGAAACTACTGCTAAAGTCTCTCCATTATGTCTGGAAACTAAACTATCCAGACAAGCTTTGGCCCTCTTCTGCACATCATAAAGAGTCTCCATATCTTCCACCTTGAGTTTTTCCGGATTATTCACCCAAAGCTCCCATTCCTTCGGGTATTCCTGGGCAATCTCTTTTTTAAAGCGCCCTTCCCAGCTTCCTAATTCAATATTATTAAATTTCTCTTCTACTTTAACCTCTATTCTACATTGCTCAGCAATAGCCTCTGCGGTCTGCCTGGCCCGGGACAGAGGACTGGTATAAATATATTTAACAGGAAAACTTTTCAGTTCCAGGGCTAAGTCTTGAGCTTGAACAAGCCCTCTTTCGTTTAAAGGGAAGTCTGTCCTTCCTCTAAACTTCCCCTTAACATTCCCTTCACATTCTCCGTGTCTTACTAAAATAATTAGTGTCCCTTCAACATCTCGATACATGCTTGCCTCCTATATTAATAAAATGTAACAAAAAGTGCCTGGCACCTTTTGTTACATTTTTCCTTTCCACTCTTTAAAAAATTGCTTTAAGTAAAGATTTAGAAAACGGTGTTTCCTTTTAGCCATTTTACGACCTAATTTAGTATACATCATATCTTTAAGCTTTAGTAATTTCTCATAAAAATGATTTATAGATGGTGCTTCGGTAGTTTTATATTCTTCTTTAGTTATGGACTTACTCGGTTTAATGGCAGGGTCGTAAATTGGCCGATTAAAAAATCCTCCGTAGGTAAAAGCCCGGGCGATACCAATTGCTCCCATGGCATCCAGACGATCAGCATCAGTCACAGCCATCAATTCTTTGGAGAGTATCGGAATAGCGGAATTCTTTTTGCCTCTCACTTTTCCCTTATCAGGCAAAGTGTGCATAAAAGATATTCGGGAAGTAATTTCTGTAATTTTATCTATAAGTGAAGAAGAAATCTCCAAAGAAGAGAGCCACTCTCTTACCTTCGCTGTCCCGGCTTCTTCATCTCCCTGAAAGAATTTATAATCACCGATATCGTGTAATAGTGCCGCCAATTCCACAATAAATATATCTGCATCTTCGTGCCAGGCAATTCGTTTAGCTAAATTCCTGACCCTATGAACATGCCACCAATCATGACCGGTACTATCTTCACTTAAGGTTTTTTTTACAAATAATTCTGTTTTTTTAATTATCTCTTGTCTATCCATATTTCCTGACAGGGGACGGTCCTTTGGCAGGTTTTTAACCTATCAAAGGACCATTTATTTTTCCATCCTGTTTTATTTTATTTAACTACGATTAAATCATAATTCTGTGTGC
>JAHILT010000018.1 GCA_018896875.1 Patescibacteria group bacterium | reverse complement strand
TTTTCTAAAGCTATTTTGATATATTTTTTCATAGGTTCCAAATTTGGTTGTTTTTCAGAAGATAAATTTCCTAATTGTTTGTAAGCAAAATCTATCTGCTTTTGAGACCAACCCTTGTCTGATAATTTTTTCTTAATTTGTTTTAATATTATTAATCCCTCTTTTTTGTTACATTTAGTATTACATTTTTATCAAAAGACATTGAATCCAATAAATTACACGGATGTATGCAAAAACAGTCATTTGTTAAGTTTTTAATCTTTTGTGCTTTCTCTGAATTCCATAATTTTTCAAAATTAAATCCTGTTTCTTTTAGATTCCCAATAGGTTTCATAGGTTCACAAATTGCAACGTCTCCATTTTCATAGATAACTGCAAATGAGTACTTTGCAGTACAATTCAATAATTTTTTTTTATTTTTTAATGTATTAATCATATAATCCCATTTTAATTTTTGAAAATTTTGCCATAAAATATCTTTATTCTTTGCTAATTTTTCAGTTATTTTTTTAAAAAGGAAAGATAATTCTTTTGGACTTTTAGTTAAAGAGATATTTGGATTTAAATTACTTGTGTGTTCTTCTTTTAATCCAAAAGTTCCAATTTTAGCACCCCTCATAATGTTAAATTTATGAAGGACAGTTGGATGAAGTTTAGCAAAGTCTTGACAAAAAGATTCTATGTGGTTAAAGTTTAAATCACAAATAGTAGTCATAATTGATAATTCTAAATTTTTATATTTTTTGTTAATTTTTTCTAAATTTTTTATTGTGTTTAATGTTTTTTGATAACAATTTTTAACTCCTCTCATTTTATTATGTATTTTTTCTGGACCATCTAAAGAAACTTGTATATGAAATACCCTTTTTTGATTTTTTTCTAAAATCGTTTTTACTATTTCAATAATTTTTTCCGTTAATATCCCATTAGTATCTATAGAAATTCTTTTAGTTTTGTTATATTTTATAAAATTATAACAAATTTCAGCTAAATCTTTTCTAAGAAATGGTTCTCCACCACTAATCATTAAAGTTTTTAATGGATGTTTTAAACTTTTAGCTATTTTTTTAAAATCTTCAAGTTCTAATTCAGGCTTATTCTGATTTAATTGATTAGCATAGAAACAATGTAAACATCGAGCATTACATTTGCTTGTAATAAACAATGTTAAATTTATGGGGGTCTTATAATTCTTTAATTTTTGAAACCTGATTTTGGTACCTATACCTATAGAAAATTTTCTAATATTATTAGGTAAATTTTTTAACAAAAAAAAACTAGCTTTTTCAAAATTAGTTGATGCCATTTTTTAACTCCTCAAGGTAATTTGGTTTTTTTAATCTTATGTAAATGGTTTCTGGTAAATGAATAATATTCCAACCATAAGCTTTTAATAAAGACCAAAAATAATCTTTTCCTATGAAGAATATTTTTTGAAGCAATTTTTTTTCTTCAGCTCTTTTTACATATTTAGTTACATCTATGCTTCCTTTTTTCAAATCTTTAAATTTTTTAGGACTTAAAGTAAAAAAAATATCTAAAATAGGTAAGGCCAAAATATGGAAAAAGTTATAATTTTTTATTGCTAGTCTAATCCTATTTTTATTTAGTGCATAAAAATTTCTATGTTTTGTAGATTGAGATATATAATGGTAAGCTAAACATCTTGAATCAATAACACATTTATAGTCCATTTTTTTTAATTTTAAACCAATTTCTTTATCTTCCCCACCATAAATTATTTTTGAATCAAAACCTCCACATTTTAAAATTAATCTTTTAGGCATCATGCAATTACAAGTTGCAACATATCCGCACTCTTCAAGTTGATAATGTTTATTATCCATTATGTATGTTGCAGTTTCACAGTTAAGAGTTATCACTTTTTTCTTTGTTTCTATTTTTCCAGAAATAATATAAGCTTCTCCCCCTATAGCCCCTATTTTTAAATTTTTTTCTAGAATCTCTAACATATTTGAAATACAATTTTTGTGTGTCATTTCAATATCGCTATCACAAAAAAGAATATATTCGCCTTGGCTCCTTTTTATACCTTGATTTTTAGCTATACTTACGCCTTTATTCTTTTTATTTTTTATGAGAATAACTTCCGGATATTTTTTTCCAACCATTTTTGAACTTCCATCGGTACTTCCATTATCAATTACAATAACTTCTAAATCTTTTAAATTTTGAGAAAATATGCTTTTTAAAGTTATATCTAAATCCTCTTTCCTGTTCCAGCTTGGAATAATTACAGATACTTTTGGTTTTTCTTTCATTTTTTATAAAAATAATCTCCTTGTAATAAGGGATTTTCCTTTTTTTGCATAATAATCATTACTCTTTTTAAATATTACTTATTTCAATTCAAGCTCTTTTTTCACTATTTTCTCATCCCAACCTTGATCTATGAGCTTTTTTGCAATAATTTTCTTATCCACTTTTTTTTCTAAAGCTATTTTGATATATTTTTTCATAGGTTCCAA
>JAHILT010000017.1 GCA_018896875.1 Patescibacteria group bacterium | reverse complement strand
TAGCTCGTCAGCAAGCCTTGGAATTTTCAACTTATTCTAGTAACGCGTTTAGGAATTATCACAAATATAGATTCTTATATTATAATTAAAACGCTGATTTTATTAACTGTAGACTTACTATTAATATAAATTAAGCATTAAATTCTAAAAAAATAAATATGACAGATATTAAAAAAGCGGACACAATTATTGATTGTCTTCTTAAAAATTCTCCGAATTTAATTTTCGGACTTAAAGAAGGAGAAGTGGTTGAAGCCAGACTTCTTAAAAGAACGCCTAAAGCGGCTTTTTTTGATTTAGGAAAATTCGGCACAGGAATAATTTACCGTCAAGAGATATTTAATGCTAAAGAAATCTTTAAAAATTTAAAAGAAAACGACCCTGTTTCTGCAAAAGTTGTTTTAATAGAAAATGAGGATGGCTACGTAGAGCTCTCACTTTCAGAAGCTGGACGACAAAAGATATGGCAAAAACTCAAAGAATTTGAAGAGAAAGGAGAAGAGATAAAAATAAAAATAATCGCGGCTAACTCTGGAGGACTTATCGCCGAAATAGAAGGAATAAAAGCGTTTCTACCTGTTTCACAACTTTCCACAGAACATTATCCACGCGTAAATAATGGTTCTAAAGAAAAAATATTAGAAGAATTGAAAAAATTTGTAGAACAAGAGCTTGCTGTCAAAGTAATTGATCTTAACCCAAGAAACAATAAACTTATTGTTTCTGAAAAAGAAATCAGCAGACAAGATATAAACGACTCGCTTTCTAAATACAATGTAGGTGATATTATTGACGGAATTATTTCTGGGGTAGCTAGTTTTGGAGCGTTTATTCGTTTTACCGATAACCCACAAATTGAAGGACTTGTTCATATTTCTGAACTTAGTCATAAATTAATTGAAAATCCAAAAGAAATCGTAAAAATAGATGATAATGTTAAAGTTAAAATAGTTGAAATTAAAGACGGACGTGTCAATCTATCCTTAAAGTCCCTTCAGCCAAATCCATGGGACAAAGTGAAAGAAAAATACAAAGCCGACCAAGAAATTAATGGCACTATTACTAAATTTAATCCTTTTGGAGCTTTCGTAGCACTTGATCCAGAAATACAAGGAATTATCCACATTTCAGAATTTAATGGCAATGTTGAAGAAATGAAAAATAGGTTAGAATTAGAAAAGAGTTATGTTTTCCGAATTGACTCAGTAAAACCAGAAGAAAAAAGAATTATTTTGAAACTTCGCCCTGTTAAATAATTTTGCTGGAAGCAAAATTGCTCAAAGAGCATTTACTAGGGTTAAGAAATAACGTGATATTAAATATACGAAATAACGAATAAATTGACGAATGGCTACGAATTAAATTTGCAATATATTCGCATGATTAAACAATTCGTTAATAAATTCGTTGCTTCATATATTAGTATATCTAATTAGTATCATAGCTATGCAAAAACTAATTTATAAAAATATTTTTTGGGCAATTATTACAATGTTTGTTTTTATGCTTGTTTTTTCATTGTTATTTGAAAATACAGAGAAAGCCGAAACATTATCTATCAACCAAATAGTATCAAAAATAAACAGCGGAGAAATAACCAAAATAACTGTTCGGGGGGACGATCTTTCTATTGATCTTAAAGATGATAAAAAAGCGATAGCTAAAAAAGAAGCAGAAGCAGGACTTAGTCAAACTTTAAAAAACTACGGAATAGAATCTAGTATCCTAGATAACGTAGATATAGAAATCAAAGATAGGTCTGGATTTAAATTTTGGATGGGCATAATAATCCCGACATTGTTGCCATTAATTATAATTATCGCCATTTTTTTGTTTATTCTTAAGCAAGCTAAGGGCGGAGTTAATCAGGCTCTATCTTTCGGAAAATCCAATCTCAAACTTTTTAATTCATTAAAAAATCGCGTTACTTTTAAAGATGTGGCTGGGCTCAAAGAGGCGAAGCAAGAATTAGTAGAGATTGTTGATTTTTTGAAAAATCCTAAAAAATATTTAGCGATAGGAGCGAAAATTCCTCGTGGAGTATTGTTGATGGGATCACCTGGTACAGGAAAAACATTATTGGCACGCGCAGTAGCTGGAGAAAGTGGTGTACCCTTCTTTTATATATCAGCATCTGAATTTGTGGAAATGTTTGTTGGAGTGGGAGCATCTAGAATAAGAAATATCTTTGATACGGCTAAAAAATCTGCTCCTTCAATTTTATTTATAGACGAGATAGACGCAGTCGGACGAGAAAGAGGAACAGGAATAGGGGGAGGTCACGATGAAAGAGAGCAAACATTAAATCAAATTTTAGTAGAAATGGATGGTTTTGAAAAAGAAGCAAGAATTATAGTTATTGCTGCAACTAACAGACCAGATGTTTTAGATCGTGCTTTATTAAGACCGGGTAGATTTGATAGGCAGGTAGTTCTAGATCTCCCCGACATTAATGATCGTGAAGCTATCCTACAAATTCATGGTGCTGATAAAATCATTGAGAAGAATGTTAATCTACGTAAGGTAGCCGTAAGAACACCTGGTTTCTCTGGAGCAGATTTAGCCAACCTTATGAATGAGGCTGCTATTTTAGCCGCTAGAAATAACAGAAAAACAATTTCACAAGACGATTTATTTGAATCAGTTGAAAAAGTTTTACTTGGACCAGAACGTAGGGGTCGAGTTATTTCATTAAAAGAGAAGGAAATAACTGCTTATCATGAAGCTGGACACGCCTTAGTAACAGCTAGCATCAAAGGATCAGATCCTGTTCATAAAATTTCAATTATTAGTCGTGGCCGTGCTGGAGGCTACACAATGAAGCTTCCAATAGAAGAAACTCATCTTAAAACTAAAAGTCAATTCTTAAGTGATTTAGCTACCTTAATGGGAGGATATGCGGCTGAAAAGAGTATTTTTGGAGAAGTAAGCACGGGAGCATCTAATGATTTAAGAGAAGCCACTAAATTAGCAAGGGCTCTTGTCACACAATTCGGAATGAGCGAAAAACTAGGACCAATGACTTTTGGAGAATCTCAAGAGCTTGTGTTTTTAGGAAGAGAAATATCTACTACAAAAAATTATTCTGAAGAAGTAGCAGTAGAAATAGACAAAGAAGTAAGAAGTCTTATAAACCGTGCCTATAAAGCCTCACAGAGGATACTTAAATTGCACCAAAAAATATTAGAAAAAATAGCTAAAACACTAATAGAAAAAGAAACATTAGAACAAGAAGACTTTTATAAATTGCTAAAAGACTATAAGATAAAACCCATTGAAGTTTAATAAATATTTGGGTCAGTAGCTTAGCGGCTAAAGCACCGAGCTTATACCTCGGCGATCGAAGGTTCGATTCCTTCCTGACCCACTCAATATAAAAACCCCCTCATAACGAGGGGGTTTTTTCTTTAAGAAAATTTATTACCTCTTCCTCTGGAAAAGGAAACTTATAATTTTCTTTTAAAAGAATTTCTAATCCATCGCGCAAAAATTTTTTCTTATGGCTAGCATACATTGACGCAGCCAATGGAAAATTTTCAGCTCGAAGATCATTTGATGCATAAGGTAGGTCTTCTAATGGTATCCAAGAATTAAAAGTTTCTTCGGATTCCTTTTTCATTTTTCCCGCAACTATTTCTCCTAGACAAATTATTGATTGGTGTTTGTTTCTCCTGTCAACAGGAAAAAATTTTAATATCCGTGGATTGATTAATAATCCAGTTTCTTCAACTGTCTCTCTTATAGCAGTCAATAAGATTTTACAATTTTTAATACTGGCATTGAATTTATAAAAAAAATTCCCCAGTATCTTTGACTCAATTTTATTGGAACTTGCTCTTTTTGTAATCCGACCAACTGCTTCTTCGTAGCTCATTGATTCTTTATATCTTTCAGATTTACTATTCTTTTCAAAAACCTTCTCGCTTACTATTAAAAGTCCTCTTTCAGAAAAAATTAATACTTTAACAGAGGTAGAAATACCATTTATAAGGCCACCGCCTCCTCCAGGAAGGCCGTGTCCAGGATTTTTATCTATTCCCATAAACACTCTCCTTACGCAAAATTTTCAATGAACTTATGAACAATTCTCTATATATTACAACTTAATTTTCAAAAAGTCAAATCTATTAATTAATTATCTCCACAACTTACTCACATATGGACTCTATTTTCATAATAGCTCTCAACGCGTTGCTAGGATAAGTTGAAAATTTCAAGGCTTGCTGACGAGTTTGGTGGTTTATACCACAACGAGGAAGCATAACGCAGAAATTTTCAATCTTAGACCGCAACCCTTCGGGATACTGTAAATTTTATTCATAACATCGTCGCTTGTCGGAAAGGCAGTAAAACTGCGATTTCCTTCCTCGCTCCTTGTTCTAAATGAAATTTACAAGTATCGCGTTAGAGATTATTATGAAAATAGAGTCCTGATTCCCAACAATTTACTAATCTTGTCTAGACACAGTCCATTTATAAGACTAATATGAAATTAGTGTTATTTGAAAATAAAATAAGAGGAGGTATCCAAAAATGAAAATAGAATACAATCAAATACCGGATTTTAATGACAAAAACAAATGGATAGAATTGGAAGCCAGGAAAAAGATTAAATATGATTATATTGGAGCTTTTTTACTACCAGTTACCAAGATAAAGTTCTATAGAGAGATTAAAAACAAAAAGATTGGATTAGGACTTTGTATAACAACTACCTTTTTCAAGCAAAAAAATCCCTTAATAATTAATTGGCGCTATTCTGTTTCTCATAATAGAAAAACTTTTATTGAATACACTGCCCTTCTCACAAAAAATAGAAAATGGGCGATTAGCAATCCTTCGGTTAACGGATATTCTATTGTGGATAAAGATATTAAAATTCTCCAAATTTATTTTTCCAATGCAGAAATTTGGATAATATTCAAAGCAAGAAAAGGATGGTGTCTTCGCAAAATTAAATCCCACACTCAAAAATGAGTGTGGGATTTTTATATTGATATTAAAAAATAATATTGCTATTATAAAGTAAATTTTTAGCGCGCTTAGCTTAGTGGCAGAGCGACTCGTTTACACCGAGTAGGTCGGGGGTTCGATTCCCTCAGCGCGCACCAAACAAACAACTAATAATAAAAGAAGAGTTATAATTAATAGCAAACAATAAAAAAATGAAAACGCCAGAATTTAAAAAACCAAAAAAAGAATTATCTCCGGAAGAACACGCTATAATAATTGAAAGAAGCGTTATTGAATATCATTCCCTAATGGCAAACCAGGACAAATCATTATCATTAGAAGATATAAGAAAGGATTGGATAAAAAAATATGCTTCTAAATTTAGAGATTTGTTTGTAAACCGACAAAACGAATTGATAGAATTATATAAAGAAAATGAACAAGAAGCCATGGAATATATCAGATCAGAAATAGAGAAAGAAGAAAATTAATCTAGACTACCCCTAACCTTTTCTAATCAACTAACCCTTAAAAAGCGTGGAACAAAAATGTTCCACGCTTTTTAATTAATTCGGCAAGCTAATAACAAACAAATTGCCGAATGTGAAACAATTTGTGAAACATCGGTTACAAGTTTATGCTTAAAATAATTATTATGTAAAACGTGAAACATCAAGTTATACTCAATTATTAATAATCTAATTCATGGAAAAATTGTATTATTCTATTATATAGACGCACGAATATGTTTCACGACAAACATTATAAATAATTCATATATAAAATGTATCTAATGTAATTCGTGAAACAATCCATGTTGCCCATAAATAACTTAAAACATACAAAAAACATATCGATATGTTTCACGACAAACATTGTGTATAGTCTTATACGTAAAATGTAATTAATGTAATTCGTGAAACATTAAACATGTCTCACACTATAAATTTATGTTAAACTTATTTGTAAAATAATTATTTAAAATTAAAAAATTATGCCAAACCATATTAGAATAGGTCAAATAGGAGAAGATATCGCTTGCCAGTACTTAGTGGATAAAAAATATAAGATAATTGAAAGAAATGTTCGATATCCATGGGGAGAGATAGATGTTATATGTAGAAAAAAGGATAAAACTCTAGTATTTGTGGAAGTTAAAGCATTAAAAATGTTTCACACTTCTGTGAAACAAAACGAAAAATGTTTCACAGATTGTTTTTCACCAGAAAACAATCTTAATCCAGCTAAATTTAAAAAAGTAAAACGAACTGTGCTTCTTTATGCAAATTCTCATCCAGAATTAATAGATGAAGAAAAAGGATGGCAAATAGATTTAATTGCTATAGAAATTTACCTTCAAAATCCCAAAGATCTTAATCTTAAAGAACTATTCAAAAATTCCGAAATAAGACATTATGAGAATATATAGACTAAAACAACCCAGCACTAGAGCAGGGCTCAGTGCTGGACTAGTCCCGCACCGAAACGAACCGGGTCAGTAGAAATTCAATCAATAATTATATAACTTTTTTATATTACTTAACTATTTTTATTTCCAGATAGTGATTTATTTCAATTACTGCCCCCGCTAAGCGGGGGCAATTGAATTCTCACTGCCCGGCGAAGTTTCTGGTGCGGGGTTTCTAATTAATAATTTCTAATTGGCCCAAACAAACCCTAAACGATAAATTACTAATTTTCTAACGATAAACAGAAAAACTAGATTCTCGACCACGCACACAGACAAGCAGAGAGAAATGAAATAATAATCAGTTATTAAAAATTTAGTCATTGAACGCCTTACTTAGTCTCACGCGTGAGACTAAGTAAGGTTTATTGTGATATAATTATTATTGATATAAAAAATAGCAATCAATTTAATATGAAGTCTTCAATTAATAAAAAACTAGATAAGTTTATTGAGAAAGAAATTATTAATGAATTATTAAGAGAATTCAAAAATATTAATTCTATTGATAGTTTAAATAAGTTCTTTGATAAGTTTTTAACTGATTATGAAAAATGTATTATTTTTCGAAGAATAGCGACAATGAAACTATTAAATCAAAATAAAAAATATTGTGATATTAAAAAAATTCTAAATGTTTCGGCGAATACAATAAGTAAGACAAAAGATATCTTAGAAGGTAGAAGATATAGTAAAAATCCCAACAGAAAAAGAAAATATTCAACTCTAACAAAACATAAAAAAATAAGAGTTTATCAGCGAAAATATAAAGGCGCAGAAAATATTTTAAATATTTTATAGCTTTAGAATTTACATTATCCCCATGGTCTCACACGTGAGACCATGGGGATAGGATAGCTACTTAGTAAAAAGTAAAAACTGGATAATCGAAAACTTGATAAAAAGGTAATTAAAAAAACAATAAAGTAGACAGTTAAAAACCTTAAAGGTTCTTTAGTCTCACGCGTGAGACTAAAGAATATAATTACTTAAAAAGTAAAATAATTAAAAAATGGGTGATTTTTAAAAAAGTCCATAGTCTCACGCGTGAGACTATGGAAATGATTATCTAAATTTATATATATAGATATAAATGCAAAAATAAGAATAGAAAAACAAAAATAGAGAAAGAAGAATTGAGGAAAAGAGAAAAAGAGAAAAGATAAGCCTTCTTTAGAAATTTATATTTTTATGGTTGGTATCACATTCAAAAAAATGATAATCTATAAATACATTAAATAATAAAAATTCGGATATTACTTTAAAGATAAAAAAATAATTTGTTTCCGAATTAAATTTTTAAAAAATGAATAACAAAATTAAATTTTTATTATTGATAACTTTTGGATTTGTTTTTTTATTTGCCCAAGATAGCCTTGCAGGCTACGAAAATGCAATAGATGAAGATGGTAATATAATACATTGTGCTGCCTTTAAAGAAAACGGAAGTTTCGCGCAACTTAATGATTTAGAAGAAAATAAGTATTGTATTTTTAATCAATCGGATTTTCCTAACTGGAACAAAATTACACAAATAAGACTAAGTTTAGACACTATAAAAATACCCTATGCTCTTGCTTCTAATCTTGAAGAATTATGGAAGGCAATTGATAGCACAATACCCAACTGGAGCACAATAGCTGATGGAAACTATTTGGCATCTTTATTGCGCAATCCTGGCGCAGCGCATAGTCCTGCTGAATGCAAGAAAAATGATTATGAAAGTTTTGGTACCACACACCATCAAATAAAAGCTGTCAATCTTCCAGTCTATTTTTCAATACCCCGAATTTACGACAAAATAAAAACGGAAATTATAAGATCCTGTTTGCCTGGAGAAATAAATACATCAAAAAGCGCTAATTCTATAACAATTTGGTGTTACATTAATTATCACACACCACCACGTGATGTCTACGGCACTTTTTATCCAAGCAATTATCCGCCATTGAAATTTGACGGGTGTGGACTCAGATCTGATGAAAATTCAATGTCTTTATCAACAAATGCAACGCTAAATTCTGAAAATGATAGATTTGAAATTGACGCCTATAATAAACTTATATTAAAGTGGGGTCTTTCTAATCCATCCGCGCGTTGTGATTTATCAGGAGACAATGCAACCAGCCCATCTAATTCGTTTGAAAGAAAAATAGAAGTTGGCGAAGTTGGAATTAACGTAAGAACAGGAGAAATTACTCCGAAATCAGACGATTTTCCTTTTGAAAATGTCAAGAGAGGAATATATATATACACGTTTTCATGCTATGGAGTACTAGATGGAAAAAATTCTCCTGAACGCGGTAAAGAAGAAAAAGAAATAAAAGTATTCGTCGGGGACATTCCTCCAGATCCAGAAATAAAAGACTTTAAAATTATTACAGAAGGAAATGAAGACTTGACAGATATCAGCGCGATACCTAATTCAAAGTCTAAATGGCAAATAATTAAGGGAAAAACTTTTGAATTAAAATGGGATGTTGAAAATGACGAATATGGAGACGAAAACGGCAGTCCTCTTTCAATAGATATTTTTAGCCAAACAGGAATTGAAAAAAGCAAGTTTGTAGCTTCTTCAAAAATCAAAAATAATGAAAACGAACCATTACTAATAGATACTAGTTCTTTTGAAACAGGAATATACACTTTCACAATTAAAGTAAATAATGATGAATTTCCTGCAAGCGACAACGGGCTTGAAGAAGCAACTTTCGAACCAATTAAAATTTCAGTGAAAGATCTTAGAGACGTTCTTCCAAATCCTGAAATAAATGATTTTGAAATTGTAGAAGACAATAAAGATTTAATACCTATGCCTGTAGATTCAACTACTGAATGGCAGATACCTATTGGAAAAACTTTTGAATTAGAATGGGACGTTAAAGTTGAATATAATAAATATAGCGGCCCCCTTGATATATCTGTTTATCTCAAAAAAGGAATTGGAGATGAAAAGTTATTAAGCTCTTCGGATATTAAAAACAACAGAGACAATCCGTTAAAAATAAACACTAGCTCCCTTAGGACAGGAACATACACTTTCGTGCTTAGAGTGAATAATAGTGAATTTCCAGAAAGCGAAGGTGGGCCTGAAGAAGCTATGCGAAAACTCAACATTTTAGTAGGAAATGTTGAAGATATGCCACTTCCAGAAGTTGAATTCAGCACAGACAAAACAGAAATTGAAAAAGACGAATTCGCTACTTTAACGTGGGAAGTTGCTGATGCTGAAAAAGTTTCTATTGATCATAATGTCGGCAATTCGCTAAGCGGAACCGCAAATGTTCGCCCTGCCATAAGCACTACATATACCTTAACAGCGATAGGTTTTAATGGCGCGTCTAAAACAAAAACTGTAAGAATAGAAATTAAAAGCGCCAGTATTGAACTTCCTGAATGGGAAGAACCTGAGCCCCCTCCGCCACCTCCTAAACCATTTAGAGAACAAGAGGTTTTACCAGAAAAAGACACTATAGATCTTAAAGTCAATGGCGTTGATGGGCCTATTACGATTGAAAGCCAGTCTAAATTTACGCTCTCTTGGAATTTAGACAAATATTGTTTAGCCACTGGCTCTTGGCTTAAGGTTAAACTTAAAGCTGGTTCCGAAGATATAACTTTAAAGAAAAATGGCAAGTATACTTATTCTCTTTACTGCCCTGGATCAGGATCTGATACGGTTGTTGTAAATGTTGTAGGAGGAACAGGAGGAGATAGTAGAAGCGGATTGATTGATAATTTATTAGGAAGAAAAGATAAATTATCAGAAGAGCAAATGCCTGTCGCTGAGGCTTCTATTAGCACGGACCAAATAACTTATTCTCAAGATATTACTGTGGCTCGCGGCGAACCAACTGATCTTTATGTGAAAGTCAATCAAGACATAAACAATGACGGAAAAACTAGTAGAGATGCTACAGAAGGATGGAGTTCTCTTTTAACTAATAGTGGTTATTGTTTATACAATATAGACTTAGCAAGAAATCCCGCAGAATTTAAAGGAATGGTTAAAAGTCCAGAAAACGCCAAAGAATGCAATGTTCGTTTGGGAAACTTTACATTTAATAATGAACCTGGAACTTATAGATACGGTATTTTTAGATTACTGCAAAACGATAAGAAATTTTCCAATATATCTTATGTAGATATAACTGTTGAAGGACCTCCTCCTCCAGATACAGCCCCAATTATTAACTTTAAAATAGATGGAAATGATGCCTCGGAACAAATTATAGGAGCGCCAGCTGAATACAATCTAATATGGAGCGTTGCTAACGCTGATTCTTGCGAAGCATCGGGATCTTGGGGTGGAGAAAAAGAGCTTGAAGGAATTCAAAGATTTGTTAGCTCTGTAAAAAAGAATTTCAATTATACTTTAACTTGTGTTGGAGAATTAGGAACAACAATAAAATCAATTGCATTAAGAGTTGTTGAAGCTCCTACTTGTTCTTTCACTGCCTTGCCTCCAACTATTGATAAACAATCTGCCTTTATTACTGATTCTGAACTTTCCTGGAAATGTGAATATGCGGAATGGTGTTCTTTGGAACCAGGCGTTAACGAAGAAATTAATACTTATGGTTCAATACGAGTTTCTCCAGATCAAACCACTACATATATTCTTACTTGTAATAATTCAAGTGTTTCTAAATCATTTGAAGCTGAAGTGATAGTAGAAGAATGAAATAGACACTAGGGATTAGGTACTAGCCACTAGGTATTAGCAAGAAGAAAGGAAAGGAGAAAGAAAATAACCCCCCACCTTCCTCCCCCTTCCAGAAGAGGGAGGATTGAGGAGTGGGTTAGAAAAAATTTGACAATTAGTGAGTCTATTCGTATAATGACGTTAATGATTGAAATGGCTCCGCAATGCGGAGTCATTTCAAAATTAGTGTATAACTAATAAAGTCGTAAAAAAAATATTAAATACAATTAGCTAAGTCGAGTTATTAAATTATAAAAATGCCGCACTCCACTCGCAATAACTAGTGGCTAGTGGCTAATTACTGTTACTATGTTTAACTTAAAAGAAATTAAAAAAGCTGTTGATCAAATAGCAGAAGAAAAAGGACTTGATTCTGAACAAATTTTAACTGCAATTGAAAGTTCTATTGCCGCGGCTTACAAAAAAGAATTTGGCAAAAGAAGCGAAATTATAAAATGCAAATTTGATTTAAAAACAGGTACGTTAAAATTTTGGCAAATTAAAACTGTAGAAGACGAAAATACTGTAAAGATTATAGAAGAATTTGAGTTGAGTGATTCCGACCATGAGTCTAAGAAAAAAGAAATTTTGCCTTCAAAAGAGACCATAGATGATGACGAAGAAAAGATTCCTCGCTATAATCCAGATCGTCATATTCTTATTGAAGATGCTAAGAAAATAAACAAAAAAATAAAACTAGAAGAAGAATTAGAATTTCCATTAGAAATTCATGATGACTTTGGAAGAATAGCTGCTCAAACTGCTAAACAAGTTGTACTTCAAAAATTAAGAGAAGCAGAAAGGGGATCTATAATTAAAGAATACCAAGACAAAGTAGGAGAAATTATAAGTGGCGTTATTCAAAGATTTGAACGAGGAAATACTTTTGTGGATCTTGGAAGAGCTGTCGGGATAATGTTTTCCAACGAAACTATCCCTGGAGAACATTACAAACCAGGGAATAGAATGAGATTTTATTTATTGGCAGTTCAAGAAGAATCAAGAATTCCAGGTATAATACTTTCTAGGTCTCATCCTGAATTTATAAAAAAATTATTTCAAATAGAAGTTCCAGAGGTTAGCGACGGAACAGTTGAAATAAAAGCTATAGCCAGAGAGCCAGGGAACCGTACTAAAATAGCTGTTGTTTCTAACGCCGAAGGAATTGATCCTGTTGGTTCTTGCGTAGGACAACGCGGAACTAGAGTAATGTCGGTAAGTAATGAATTAGGACAAGAAAAAATTGATATTATTGAATGGTCTGATAGTCCAGAAGAATTTATCGCTAATTCTCTTTCTCCTGCCAAAATAAATTCTGTTGAAGTTTTAGAACGTAGGGAAGCTAAGGCATTCGTTCCTGAAGATCAATTAAGTTTAGCGATTGGAAAAGGAGGACAAAATGTTCGTTTAGCTGCCAAACTTACTGGATGGAAAATAGATGTAAGATCTCAATCTAGACCAGAAGAAGTCCAAGAAGGAGGGATAGCAGATTCTCCAGAAAAAACAGAAGACATGAATCCTGAAGGAAATACTGAATAACAGAAAATTTCTAATTTCTAATTAATTTTAGAAAAATTTTATCTATTCTTATTCCCTCCTTTTAAAGGAGGGCTAGGGTGGATTTTAAATTTCATTGTAAATTTTTTCTACTACATTGTATGTATTTTTCAAAACATCTAAATTTGTAAATCTCATTATTTTTAATCCTTATTTTTCTAAAAAAACTTCTCTAATTTTATCATCTCTCATATTTTTATCTTCATAATGTTGCCCACCATCAATTTCAATTACTAACCTTGCTTTATCGCAATAAAAATCAACTATATAATTTCCAATTGGCTTTTGTCTAAAAAATTGATAATTTTTTATTTGTTTTTTTCTTATTTTTGACCAAAGTAATTTTTCAGCGTCAGTAAAATTAGCACGCAACTGACGACTTAATTTTTTAAGATTTTTATTATATGAAAGATGCATTATTTTAAATCTCCCCTAACCCCTCCTAAAGGAGGGGAACTAAGTCACACATTGTTTGTATATTCGTAAATTGGAAATTGAAAAAATAAAAACTATTTTTTTTCTTTTAAACGATATTGAAAAGCTTCGGCTAAATGCGAAACATTAACATCTTTGGATTCTTCTAAATCTGCAATAGTGCGAGCAGTTTTTAAAATCCTATAATAACCTCTAGCAGAGACTAAAGATTTTTCAAAGATATTTTTTAGGAAATTATCAGCTTCGTTATCTAATTTAATCATTTCTTCGCAAAGCTTAGAGCTCATTTCCGAATTAGTTAAAATCCCAAAATCTTTGAACCGCTCTTTTTGAATTTCACGAGCTTTAATTATTTTGCTTCTTATCTCATCTGTTAATTTATTATTACTATTTTTCTTTTTTAATTCATCTAATTTCACTCTCGGCACATCCAATTGTAAATCAATTCTATCTAAAAGAGGGCCTGAAATTTTCTTTTGGTATCTAAAAACTTCAAAAGCACTACAACGACATTCTTTTTCGGTATCTCCATAATATCCACAAGGACAAGGATTCATTGCAGCAACTAAAACAAATTTAGCTGGAAAAACTAGATTGTTTTTAGCGCGAGAAATAAACGCTTTACCACTTTCTATTGGCTGTCTTAATGCTTCTAAAATATCACGCCTAAATTCTGGTAATTCATCTAAAAAAAGAATTCCTCTGTGTGCTAAACTAATTTCTCCTGGACGAGGATTCTGTCCTCCTCCTATAATTGAGGCTGGAGAAGCAGTCTGATGAGGAGATCGAAAAGGTCTCCAATTAATAAAAGATTTTTTGCCTAAAAGAACCGCAGCACTATATATTTGCGTTATCTCAATAATTTCTTGAAGAGAGGGAGGAGGAAGAATAGAAATTAATGCTTGAGCAAGCATCGTTTTTCCCGCACCAGGACTGCCTTGCATTAAAATATTATGTCCTCCAGCAGCAGTTATTGTTAAGGCTCGCTTAGCATTTTCTTGCCCTTTGATATCAGATATATCTACTGTCTGATATTCAGAAAAAGTAATTGGCTCAATTAATGTTTTAGGTTGGCAATTTTTAATATCTCTACCTTCTAAATGGGCAATTATTTCATTTAAATTATTAAATCCAAACACTTTAATTCCATCGATTATTGCTGCTTCAACCGCATTGCTTGTGGGCATAAATATTTCTTGAAATCCTTTTTCTTTGGACATACGCACAATATTCAAAATGCCACGAACGCTTCGCAAGGATCCGTCCAATGCTAATTCACCAACAAATATTTTATTTTTTGATTCAAATTTTTTTATTTGCTCACTTGCAAGTAAATAGCCAACAGTTATAGACAAATCATATTGTGAGCCAGTTTTTTTAATATCAGCCGGAGCAAGATTAACAATAATTTTTTTATTTTCTTTTGAAGGAGGCTTAATTCCACTATTTTTAATAGCCGAATCAACACGCTCCTTAGCTTCAGAAAGAGACTTATCAGCCAGTCCTACTATACTAAAATTACGAAGACCGATATTAATATCGGTCTCCACTTCTATCAAGCTTGCCTCTACACCTTCAATAGATGCAGAAAAAACTTTAGAGATGTTCGCCATATTCTCCTTTCTCAATTCTTTCCAACGCGCTCTTAATATCCACTAATTCCTTTTTAAGAATTTCAGCCACAGCAAGATTATTGCCAAATTCTTCTGTTTCATCAGACTCCTCATCAGAAGAACTTCCTTCAGTATCATCTCCGAACTCAACAGGCTTGCTTAATTTTTCAATTTTTTCTTCCAATTCTTTTTGACGTTTTTCTAAGTCTGTTTTTAATTTAAGTAAATCTTTTTCTTCTATCATAATAATAAAAATTAATTAATTATCATTAGTTTAATATAAAATAACTAACACAGTCAATCTAATTTTATCCTCTTATTGACTTTTATAATATTTTATGACATATTATTCAACAGAACACTGAAGTTAAAACTTCAAAAAAACTTAATATTGGAGGGTAGACAAATGAATAAGAAAATTGAAGAAATGCGAGCAGAACGAGTGATACTTGAAAAAATAGCTATCCTTGATAAGTTCAAAAAACTTATTATATTAGCTATTAATGCTATGAAAGCGCACAGAGCTTTCAAATGGGCAAAAGCCAAAAAACAGCCGACAGAAAAAGAGCTAGGTAAACAAGCCGAAGAAAAGCGCAAACAATTTGTTGACGCGCTCAAAGAAATTCCTAGTAAATATCGGCGTGAATGGGCTCAGTCTGTCCAACTTGCTTACATCAGATACAAAGCAGGACCACAGATATTCTATTATCTTGGTGAAGAGATAAGGGGCTTCTTAGGGCTAGGACGTAGCCTTAAAGAAAGCGCAGATGAATATGTTTATGGATGGAAACTTCTTGGATACAAAAACAGAGAAGAACTTCCTGGACCTATACATATTATATCTCCTTACGGACTAGGACTTCCTGTTACAGACGACGAAGGAATACTCGGCGTCCAACATCTGATAGCAAAACTAAAGAAAGGGAACGGACTTCAAAAAAAGCAAGCAGAAATTATTGAAGCTCTTTTTGAAAAAGTTATTGCTCGCCTAGGGAAAAAGATGCCCGAAAAAGGATTCACATTAGGAGACGTTGTAAATGAGGTATTAGATAACAACGCCTAATGTTTTCCTTCCAACCCACCCCCACACTTATATATAAGTGTGGGGGTTTATTTTAAAAATCACGTCAATAAACTATTTAGCGAAGGGGTTCTTAGCCCCAATTATTTCAAAATGAAGATGACAACCAGTAGGGCCATGAGTGAGTCCAGTATTTCCTATATAACCAACCAAATCTCCTTGTAAAACATAATCACCAACAGAAACTGTATTTTTTTGCATATGCGCATATCTAGTTTTAGTATTATTTGGATGCTCAATTAAAATATATCTTCCAAACCCTCCGTTCCAACCAGAAGGAAGCTCTTCAATCACTAGGCCTTCAGCTGAGGCATAAACAGAAGTGCCACAAGCATTGGCAATATCTACCGCATTATAATTATGAAGTATTCCCCAATTCCATCCAGTTGTTGGGATAGCAAAATAGCCAGGATAATTAGGTAATTTTTGAGCCATAGACGAGCTTTGTAATGGCTTGGCGTAAGGAACTATAATAGTTTGTCTTGACTCTAATTTAGACGGAGACAAACCAATATTATACGCGACAATTTTATTAACACTTACTGAATATTTTTCGGATATAGACTCTATCGTATCTCCTAACAGTATATTATGTAGAACTCCTGATACTGGCAATATTACTACTTCTTGCCCAATCTTAAGAAGATTAGAATTGAGATCTCTGTTGGCCCACAAAATAGTATTTAAAGAAATGCCAAAATTAGTCGCAATTTTCGCTAGATTATCTCCTTTTTGTACTTTATATATAAGGAGTCCATCTCGTGACGGCAAAATATCGCTTAAAGGATTATTTTTATTAAGAAGATAGCCGCTATCTATCACAATAAAATTAATTTGTTCTTCTGTATTAAAATAATCAATACTATATGTTGATGCTAAACTATTTGTAGCGCTATCTAATTCATTAAAACTTTCTTTATTCTCATAAGGACTCTCAGCAAAAGCAAAATCATTAGCGCTAAAAACACCCCATGGTCTTTCTAAGTAAGCAAGAAGCTTTATGTTAAAAATTGAAATAACAATGACTAAAATAACCGGGATTACGGTCATTCTATGCTCTTGCAACCAATATAAAAAATTTTTCATCCCACACATAACTTACACAACCAACGAATTATTAAGCCTTTCTTTAAGGCGACGTAATCCTTGAGCGCATAACTTTAACGATTGCTCGCGACTATAAGCATCTTTTTTTGAGATATAAGCTTCACAATATATTAATTTCCATGGCATATATTTTTTAGTATGATATGACTTTCCTTGATTATGTATTAATAATCTTTTTTTTAAATCAGATGTACAACCCACATATAAACTTTTGTTTTTTAACGATTGTAATAAATAAACGCAATACATAATCAGTGTAAGTTATGTGTGGGATTCAATTTAGTTTTAATACGGTTATAATATCATACATGGAAAACGGACTCAATGAAAAACAACAAGAAGCTACAAAACATAAAAATGGTCCATTATTAATCGTGGCTGGTGCCGGATCTGGCAAAACCAAAACATTAGTAAATAGATTGATACGATTATTAAAGTCAGACGTGTCTCCAGAAAAAATAATTGCCATAACTTTTACGAACAAAGCAGCTAATGAAATGCGAAGGCGGGTTTTTGATTCATACGAATCACAAACCCTTGAAAATAAGTTGTTTGTCGGTACTTTTCATTCTTTCGGAGCAAAAATATTAAAAACTGAAATCACCTATTTCAAGCGCGAAAAAAATTTCACCATTTTTGACGATAAAGATTCTTTGAGTTTAATTAAAAAAATTCTTAAAAATAAAAATCTTTCTAAGGAAAAATTTAATCCTTTAGTTATTTTGAAAAAAATATCTTCAATTAAAAGTAAATTAATAGATGTAGACAATTTAAGCCCAAAAGACAATTATGAAATCAAGTCATTAGAAATTTATAAAGAATATGAAAATAATTTACAAAAAAGTAATTCTTTTGATTTTGATGATCTTATCACTAAAGTCGTTAAAATTTTTAAAGAAAAATCGGGCGTTTTAAATAAATATCAAGATCAATATGAATATATATTAATAGATGAATATCAAGATATTAACACTGCTCAATATCAATTAATAAAACTGCTCGCTGGAAAATATCAAAATGTTTTCGCTATTGGAGATGATGCGCAAAGTATATATAAATTCAGGGGGTCAGACTTTAGAAATTTTTTAAATTTTGAAAAAGATTGGCCAAGGGCAAAAATAATAAAATTAGAACAAAACTACCGCTCAACTTCAGTTATCGTTTCGGCGTCTTCTAATCTTATCGCATACAATAAACTACAAAAGCCAAAAAAATTATGGACCAATAATAAAGAAGGCGATCTTATAAAAATAACTACTTATCAAAATTCCGAAGAAGAGGCACGGGGAATATGCGCAAATATAGTAAAACTTATTCGCAATAAAGAAAAAATTGGAGAAGTTGCTGTCTTATACAGAACCAACGCGCAATCTCGAGCGCTAGAACAGACACTTATTCAAAATAAAATACCTTATGAAATTTACGGTGGACTTAAATTTTATGCCCGAAAAGAAATTAAAGACTTAATTGCTGGATTACGCTACGCTTTTAATCCAAAAGATGACGCCAGTATTGAAAGAATTAATAAAAGTTTTGGAAAAATTAAAAGTAAAATAATAATTCAAGAACTTCCAAAATTAGCCAAAGAATTAACTTTGGTTCAAATTATAAATTATTTTTTTAAAAAAATAGATTATACAAATTACCTAACCAAAAGCTTTAAAAATCCATCCGAAAGAATGGAGAATATAAAAGAATTAATTAATTTTGCTTCTCAGCATAAAGATCCTTATGAATTTTTAGAAAAAGTAAGCTTAATGTCGGCTTCTGACGGTAAACCAAAACTTTTAACAAAAGCTGTAAAATTAATGACTATCCATGCTTCTAAGGGATTGGAGTTTGATAATGTTTTTATAGTTGGTTGTAATGAAAAACTTTTACCGCACGAACAATCTATTTTTTATCCAGAAGAGATAGAAGAAGAAAGAAGGCTTATGTACGTGGCAATGACTCGCGCCAAAAAAAAATTATTTATTAGTTTTTACAATATTCCTTCAAGATTTCTAGGGGAAATACCAAAGGAGTTAATTGATTTTTCAAAAATTACAAGCTATGGCAAAATACAATCAGATTGGGATGATGAATATATGTATATAGAATAATTAATAATTTAAATTAAAATTACAACCTATATTTATGAACAAACGTCTTGGACAACATTTTCTTAAAAATAAATCAGCAATTACTAAAATTATTGCGACTTTAGATATCAAGCCAAACGAAACTATTATTGAAATTGGTTCAGGACATGGAGAACTAACTAATGAATTAAGAAATAAGAATCACGAATTAAGAATAATTGCGATTGAAAAAGATGCTCGACTCGCCCAACTTCTTCAACAAAAGTTTACGTTAGACAAAAATATTAAGATTATTCAAGGAGATATATTGAGAATATTGCCCAATCTCATTCATAATTCACAATTCATTATTCCTAATTCTAATTACAAGATTGTAGGCAATATTCCTTATTATATTACTGGGAAATTGTTAAGAATATTAAGCGAATTAAAAAACAAGCCAAGTTTAACGGTATTGATGATTCAAAAAGAAGTTGCAGAAAGAATTTGTGCCCAACATAACAAAACAAATCTTTTGTCCGCTGCTACACAATTTTGGGCTAATCCAGAAATAATTTTTAAACTTAAATCCGAAGATTTTAGTCCTGCGCCGAAAGTAGACTCTGCGATTATAAAACTAGTCACTAAAACATTAGCTACTAATGAATTAGAAACAAAAAACTATTATAAACTTATTCATATTATTTTTAAACAACCAAGAAAAACGCTTCTTAATAATTTAAAAAATGGCACAGAATTTTCAAAAGAAGATTTAATTAATATATTAAGATCTCTTAATATTCCAGAAAATTGTAGACCACAGAATTTGACTATAAATAATATTCTAGAATTGGCCAAAATTATCCCCCTCCTTTAGGAGGGAATAAGAATGACGATTTGACTTCAGGGAAAAAATGGCAGAATATCCTAATTTTTAATTTTAAATCCTTGATTGTTTATTGTATAATAATAAGTAATGAGTGTGTTTAAAATCATAATAACTACTCTAATTTTAGGGCTCGGACTGACTGGAGCTTATTTAATTGTCTCTAATTCTAATTCACCAGCTCCAGCAAAAATAAGCAATACTGAAAATGTTATTGAGAATAATCCTGTAGAAATTGAACTTATAGGAACAAGTAATAATAAAAATTTAACCGATGCTTTGACCGAAAAAATTAGCGCTGGTATTGCTGAAAAAAATTTAGAAGGGCTCAAGAATATTGACGGAGAAACTATGATTAACGCTCCAGCGCCGGAAAAAATGGTTGAAGATTTAATTGTAGAAGCCCAAAAAAACTTTAATCCAGCAAGCCTTAGACCCAAAATAGACAATTCTTCTTTAAAAATTTCCGAAGATAATAACAAAGAAGCTCTTCTAGAATATTTTAATTCTTTCAATAATATTTTAATCACTGCTAGTAAAAAAATGCCCGCTTCTATGATGAGTAATCCGGAAAGCTTAGATATTTATGATTTTGTAAAAATCAAAGAAGCGTACAAGTATGCAATAGATGCTTTATACAACATCACAATACCTAGACTAGCCTTAAATATTCATAAAAAAGAAATTGAATTATTAAGTATTAAAAAAAATATATTTGAAAAAGGCGCTAATGCTGGAGAAGATCCCGTATCAGCTATACTTGCTGCTAACGAGCTGTTAAAAACAAATGAAGAATTTGTTATACTTAGTATAGAAATAAAAGATTTTATAGAAACTCATCTAGATTAGATGATAAAAGATTTATGATTTAAGATTTAAGAATATGGATTTCGAACAAAGAAAAACTAAAATAAAATCGTTTACCGACTTAAAGGTATGGCAAGAAGGACATAAATTAATAATAATGATATATAAATTAACCAAAAAATTCCCAAAAGATGAATTATATTCATTAACCAATCAAATGCGTCGAGCAGCTATTTCAATCACTAGTAATATCGCCGAGGGGTTTGGAAGGCAGGGTTATAAAGAAAAAATACAATTTTATTATATTTCTCAAGGATCTTTAATTGAATTAAAAAATCAATTATTAATCGCTAAAGACATCGGATATTTAAAACAAACTGATTTACAACAAATAGCCGAACAAGCTAATTGTACGCACAAATTATTACAAGGACTCATTTCTAAATCTAAATCATTCCTAAATCCTAAATCTTAAATCTTAAATCTATATTCTCGTAACTTATTTAAAATTAATTTAGTAATTTGTTATGATTATCTTATGCCAAATAATGAAATAAAAATAAACAGATGAACATAAACTTTTACAAAAAAATTATAATAGGAAGTATCTTATGTGGATTAATATTTAATCCGTCTGTTTTTTCTTTGAAAACAGAAAGGGTTATGGCTGGAATTTTAGACATAGAAGGAGGATCTATTGTTGATTATTTAGATCCTAGTATGTTAACTGGCACAGGAGCACTAGCAGTAACACCATCAGGATTACTCGTTGATGATAAAGGCAAAAAGATTCAAGATCAAGCTAAATGGTACAAAGATCTTTGGATAGCCATAAAAAAAGCTCTTATAGAAACAGCTGGGCAAAAACTTAAAAAAATGATATTAGATAGAATAATGGATCAAACCATTGAATGGATTAAAACTGGAGGAAAGGGTGGCAGTCCTCCGTTTATCACCGATTTTGGCGGTTTTCTAGAAAAAGCGGCTGATGATTGGGCGGGAACAGTTATTCAAGAATCTATGCCTGCGTTTTGTACTCCGTTTCAAGTGAATATGGCCATTGGCTTTGGTTCGGAGCCACAAAAATTTTCCAAAGAAATTGAATGTACCTTGAGCGAAGTTGTTGATAATGTAGAAGACGCTATTGAAAATTTTGATAAAAAAAATATAGGAAAATGGGTTACTTATAACGCTTTATGGGAACCGCAAAATAATTTTTTCGGATCTTCTTTGGCGATGCGAGACGAATTAGAAAGAGGAACTAAATCAATTTTAGAACAAAAAAATTTAGAAGCTACTGTTAATTTAGGATTTAAATCTCAAACTGTTTGCAAACCAGACCCAGAAACAGGAAAACCTGTTTGCGAGGTGCTTACCCCAGGACAAGTTTTGGCCGGAGCAACAACAAAAGCGGTGGAACGTAAAACTGATGCTGTTTTGACCTCTAACGACATGGCTCTTTATCTCGGTGCGCTTGCCGACGCCGCGTTATTTAGATTAGGCGTATTAGCAAATGACGGACTTGTGGGATGGTTAGGAACATCAGAAGAAGATATTCCTGACAACGCACTTGGGTGGACTAAATGGCAGAAAGATAGATTTAGCCTAATTAATCAAATCACTCTAGATAATACTAAGGCTATGTATTTGGATACTATTAATTCAGTATTAACTGTAAAAACCAACACAGTTAATATCATTAATCAATCTATTGGTATTTTGAGTGTATTATATAATGAGCTAGCGACTCTTGAAGGATGTAGCGCCGATAGTGGACTCACCCCTGAACAATCAACGGCTCTGAATCCAGGGAATCTCGGAGATAAATTAGAAACAATCAGCGATGTCATTAATAACGACTTAGCGCCTACTGTAATAAGCTTGGATGATAATATCTTAGATTTAGAGAGTGTAAAAGCAAGTTTTGATAATTTAGATGAAGACAACCAAGAAACAATGTTTATGAATTATAGTCATTTGGAATCTAGTGGCGTATTAGATTTAGAATCCGCCAACGAAGCGCTTAACGAAGCGCAAGTAGGATTAACGGATGTTCAAAACTATTCTGACGAACTTTTATTGCTTGATTCCACGCTTGGTGGCTATAAAGATGTATTTGAGCTTTTAAATTCTGGAGAACTTTCTTGCCCAACAGACGAAGAAACAAATGACTAAAAACAAATTAAAAATTTGCATTAAATGGGTATAATTGCTAATAGCGCTATTCAAGTCGCAACGTGGACAGTCAGTGTAGTCCTTTATTTGATAGGATACTGTTTTTCTAAATTGCTTTTTTTGGCTGGATTAATGCTAAATTGGGTTTTAGTTTTGAATTCTAAAATTATTGATAATCCAGTCGTTGAAATCGGCTGGGAAATTACCAGAGATATAGCTAATCTTGGTTTTGTTTTGTTAATAATAATTATTGCTTTCGGCACAATACTAAGAAATGAAAGTTTTCAAGCAAAAAAAACTTTGCCAAAATTGATTATCGCCGCCCTTCTCATAAACTTCAGTATTTTAATAGCTGGAATGGCTCTTGATATTGCTGGTATTTTTATGAACTTTTTTCTTCATAGCGCTTACACTACGACAGGAAGCGGGGGTATTTCTCAAGCCATAGCTGGAAGTCTTTCTCCTGGAAGTTTCCTTAAGCCGCCCGTAGCAGAATTTTCAGAAAGTCTAAAAACCTTTGGGGGAGGAACAGTGGCATTTGTAAATAATTTAATATTTATAAATATAATGACGGCTGTTTCAGCTATTACGATGTTTACCTTAGCTATAATGTATCTTAGACGATACATCACAATAGGCATTTTGCTTGTTTTAATGCCGGGGGCGATACTAATGTGGACATTTGGTAGCGGATTATGGAGCAAGTGGGTAAGTGCATTTTTAAAACAAACATTTTTCGGTCCAGCTGCCGCATTTTTTATTTATTTAGCGTTAAAATCCGCGGATTTATACGAACCATTAGGACTTAAAAGCGCCGCGATTGATGGTGGTGCCGGAGCAATGAGTAATATAGCTAGTGATGCAGGATCAATGATTATGATGGTCGCGCTTCTTCTAGGAGGATTAATGGCGGCTGAATTTATGTCTATTGCGGGAGCAAAAGGAGGATTAGCATCAGCTAGGGGAGCAGTAAATTTTCTCGGAAAAACATTGCCTCTAAAACTTGGTAGCGGAGCACTTAGGACTGGCAAATATGTCGCTGGTAAAGCAGGAGAAGGAATAACCGAAAGCAAACGTCCTTGGTTGCAAAAATTAAACCAAAAATATCAAACATATAGAAAAGAAGCGAAGGTAATTGGAGAAGGAGCTAAAAAAGTATATGAAACAGGAGGAACATCTAGTATTAAAAGCATAGTAGGCGCGGGTATGGATGAAATGCTAGTAGGAGTAAAAGGCTATAAAGCTAGAAGAGTTGACATTGGAATAAAAAAAGAAGAAAAAAAGAAAAAGAAGGAAGAAAGAACAATAAAAAATATCGATTTAATGACAAAGGGACTAGGAGATCTTAATAAAAACCTAGAAACAATAAATTCAGCTATCTTTAAAGAAAAAACAGCAAATAATCCTGATCAAAATAAAATAAAATCTCTTGAGACAGACGCCGAAAGAACAAAGGGTAAAATAAAAGGAGTTAGCGAAAATATAGAAAAAGAGAAACAAGGTCCGAACGAAGAAGTAGAAGAGCTTAAAGAAAGATTAGAAAAAGTTGAAAAAAAAGCGGAAGAGTCAAAGCCAGAAAAATCTGAATAAAAACAAAAATAAATTTACATTAAATTTCGAAATTAAGTAATCTCTAAATGCCAAATAACGATCAAAATAAATATGAAGCTGATAAACTAGAAGTGCAAAAAAGATTTGAGAAGCTTCCTAATAATCTTAAAAAAGAGCTTTTGGCTGATAAAAACGCTAAGCTCGTACTTTCTATTGCACAAGATTACAAACTAGACGAAGAACAAATAAAAAAAGTCAATTTGCTTGTAATGGAAGTTTTTTTAGGCTATTTAAAACCAGAAGAAGTCGCCTCTGAGTTGCATACTTTTTTTGATATTGATCTTCAAAAAGCTAATTTTATCGAAATAGAACTTAAACAAAAACTTTTGAATCCCTTGAAGACTGATTTAGAGAAAAACTACAATCCTCCATCTTTAGAAGAGCAAGAAAAAACGCAGAAGTCTGATAAACTTGATTCTCCTGTAGGCGAAGAACCTATTATTATTAAGCCAGAACCAGTCTCTATAACCAACGATAAAAAGGATGGCCTAGATTCTCGCCGCGGGAATGATCCCAGTGAAATAGTGCGGCAGAATCGCAATTTCACGGGGCAAATAGAGAAAGAAGCCACCCAAAAAGGCGAAGCAGTAAATTATTCGCAGCAAGAAAACGCCCCTGCTCCATTTATTATTCAAACCAAAGACCAATTTCTGAAAACTACAACGTCTAAACCCTCTGATAATACCTTCAGAAAAGACTCCTCTCTAAATTTAAAAGTAGACCCTTCTTTCATTAAAAAGACCTCTCCTCCAAAACCAGTGTCAGTCCATTTAGAAACAGAATTACCAAAAAGTGCTAAATTTGGGATGCCGCTAACGATTAATAACTCTGAAAACAAGCAAATAACTAGCGACAAGAAAGAAGCGAAAAACAATCAAACTGTGCCAAATATTTTCGATAAAATTAAAAGTTTTATGACGACCTCATCACCAAAACCAAAAATTGAACAAAAACCAATTACAATCACTCCTAAACCCAATATTCCTATATCTCCAATTAACAAACCTACACCTCAACCAAAAAAAATAACATTACCAACCCCTCCTCAATCCATTCAACCATTACTCAAAACAAGCCAGCAAGAAAAAATAAATATTAAAAAACCAACTACTTCGCTTGCCCGCCCGAAGCCTTGCGAAGGAGGGTCAGATCAAGCTATTTGGCAAAAACCCATTTCCGAGCTTATAGAAAACAAGACTAATTTATCCCAAAAAGAGCCCGAAAAAATAGTTCATTATATAGGACACAAAACCAATCTTAATAATGCTGGGATTCCAAAAAAACAAGAATCAAAGAAGGGGGATGTTATTAATTTGACCACCTTTACAAAAGTGTCTGGAAATACTGTTGACCTAAGATCTAAATCAACTGATTAATTTACAATTTATGCAATTTCAAGTTCCTCAATTCATAGAAACAGAAGATAAAATTATAGGACCATTTACCTTGAAGCAATTTGTATATATTGCTATGGGTGCAGGTTTAACATTTTTCTTATTCTTTTTCCTAAATCTCTGGCTTTGGGTATTTTTAACGATACCAATAAATACAATAACAATTTCTTTGGCTATAGCCAAAATCAATGGAATACCATTGCCCAAAATAGTTGCGTCTAGTATTAATTATTTTTGGCAACCAAAATTTTACCTTTGGAAAAAAACAAAAATCAAATCATCTGAAATTCAAAAGGGCAAAGAAATTGAAAAATCCACTGAGTCTAAAAAACCATTAGGAGACATCTGGCAACGTCTTCTTACCTCAAAAACGCCTATCCCAAAACGCGAAAAAACCACACATCCAGCTATTTTCAACCAATCCAAATCTCATCAAGAACAATATGAAGTTTTCAGAAAAATCACAGGAGAAAAAGAAATAGCTAGAAGAATTGATTATAAATAATCAACTAATAAAATTAATCTAATTAGAACTTTTCTATTTAATATTTTATAATTACTTTATGCCTAATACACCACAATCATCGCCAGCATCTTTATCAACTCAACAATTTATAAACATTGAGTCTATTAACAATGGAGTAATTAAATTGAAAAATGGCTCTTATAGAAAAATTTTAATAGTTTCAGGGATAAATTTTGATTTAAAATCTAATGAAGAGCAAGAAATGATTACGTACGCTTTTCAACGATTTTTAAATTCATCAGATTTCACACTCCAATTTTTTATACATTCTAGAAAATTAAATATCAAAAACTATCTTGATAAAGTAGAAAAACGCGAAAGCCAAGAAACTAATGAGCTTTTAAAAAATCAAATTTTTGAATATAGAGAATTTATAAAAGCGTTCGTGGCTCAAAATGCTATTATGTCAAAAAATTTTTTTGTTGTAGTACCATTCGATCCTGTATCTATTTCTAAGGCGGGCTCTGGACTAAAAAAAGCGGTGCTTGGTTTGTTTGGAACTAAAAAACCAGAAATAGAATCCAAAAAGAAAACAGAAGAAGAATATTTAGAACAATTAGATTTAAGAATTAACGAAGTAATAGACGGGCTCAATCAGGTTGGGCTTAGAACTATTCCTTTGAATGACGAGGAGCTTTCTGATTTGTTCCGTAATCTTTATAATCCAAGCACTATAGAAAAGAAGAGCTAAATAAAGTTAAATTAAAAACTAATTATGGAAAATAACGACAATAAAAACATCATAGATTTAATCGCTCCTGCGGCGTTAGAAGTTAATTCTAATTTTTTGAAACTTGGAGACAAATTAGTCAAAACACTATTTATTTTTTCTTATCCTCGTTATCTTTCTACTGGTTGGTTTTCTTCTGTCATTAATATGCCTGATTTAATTGATGTTTCTATTTTTGTTCATCCTGTTGAAACTAATCTAGCTTTAAAAAAATTAAGAAAAAAAGCTGCTCAAGTTGAATCACAAATATACGAAAAACAAGGCAAGGGAGTCGTGCGAGATCCTCTTTTAGAAACCGCCTTTCAAGATGTTGAAAGCCTAAGGGATTCTCTTCAACAAGCGACAGAACGACTTTTCAATGTTGGTGTTTATATAACCATTTACGCGGATAATCTAGAAAATCTAAATAAATTAGAAAATAAAATAGTAAATCTTTTAGAAAGTAGACTAGTTTATGTAAAACCTTCTTTATTCCAGCAAATAGAAGGATTTAATTCTTCAATTCCTTTAGGGGAAGATAAACTTGCTGTTCACGCGCCTCTTAATTCAGGACCTCTTTCTTCATTTTTTCCATTCACTTCAGCAGATTTAACTTCCGAAGAAGGAATACTTTACGGTATAAATCAAAGTAATAATACATTAATTATTTTTGATCGTTTCTCTTTAGAAAACGCTAATATGGTTGTTTTCGCTAAGGCTGGTAGTGGTAAATCATATGCCGTAAAATTAGAAGCCTTAAGATTATTGATGATGGGAGTAGATGTTTTAATTATAGATCCAGAAAATGAATATGAAGCATTAGCATCTTCTGTTGGTGGTAGTTATTTTAAAGTTTCTTTAGCATCAGAAAATCATATCAACCCTTTTGATCTTCCAGTTGTTCCTAAAGACGAAGATCCTGATGATACATTAAGATCTCATATAGTTAACTTGGCTGGCTTATTAAAACTTATGATGGGAAAATTAACGCCAGAAGAAGATTCTATTTTAGACAGATCAATTACTGAAACATATGCGTCCCACGACATCGCTACTGGCAAAGATTTTTCTAAATCTACTCCTCCTCTCTTAGAAGATTTGCAAAAAATATTGGAAAATATGGAAGGAGGAAAAATTCTGGCGCAAAGATTGTATAAATACACTAGTGGCAGTTATGCTGGATTCACTAATCAACGGACAAATATAGACGTTAAAAATCGTTTAATCGTATTCTCTATCCGCGACTTAGAAGAAGAGCTTAGACCAATAGCAATGTATATTATTTTGAATTTTATATGGGATCTTGTCCGCGCAGAATTAAAAAAAAGAATATTAATAATAGATGAGGCATGGATATTAATGAAATACGATGACGGATCATCATTCCTTTTTGGTTTAGCAAAAAGATGCAGAAAATATTATTTAGGATTAACTACTATTACCCAGGACGTAGAAGACTTTTTGAAATCGCCTTATGGACGACCAATTGTAACTAATTCTTCTCTCCAACTCTTATTGAAACAATCTCCCGCAACAATAGATATGGTTACTAAATCATTTAATTTAACTGAGGGCGAAAAAAGCTTACTTCTTGACGCAGCGATAGGAGAAGGATTATTCTTTGCCGGACTAAATCATGTAGCTATAAAAGTTATCGCTTCATATTTAGAAGACAAAATAATAACAACCAAACCAGAGCAAATTTTAAAACAACGAGAGAGTAATGTATGATTGATCAAAAACAAACAATAGAAATTTCCGAGCCAAAAATTTCAATAACTGAAATAGTTTTTATCACTCCGTTTTACTTAATCTCCGATGCAATTGATCTTATTTTGTTTTTTTTCGCCCTAGACGACTTCGGAATAATGGATCTTACAAGAACGTCTATAAGTCAATTTTATTTTGTTGTCATAAAAAAAATGGGTCCCGAGGTATGGCTTACTAATTTAGCAGTCAACGGAATAAAAGTAATTCCATACATAGGCTCGTTGGTCCCGTCCACATTCCTTTGGTTTACTATAATATTCCTTGATCGTTCAGGGGGAACTAAAATAGGAAAAGTTGTTGAAAAAATTAAAAAAGCAAGAAAAATAACTAAGCCTGTTAGTAAAAAATAAGTTATAATTAAAAGATAAATGAAAATATTCAACTTCATAAAAAAATATTCATTGCTTTTTGTTTGTCTTTCATTGATTGGTTTGATTATGGGACCATCTGTTAAAACTAAAGCACAGATTGCATTGCCTGATTTTTCTATGCCAACCAACCCAGATTTTGATTTTTTAATTTCTTGGAAAGCAATCAATTATGTGCCAGCTGATTACAAAGGAAAAATTTTGGTTAGTAAAAATTCTGATATAGAAATCAGTTTTGATGTTTTAGATAATGGTAAATTTATAGATGTTTCTAATCAAGAAATAGAATGGTATGTAAACGATAATTTCTTAAAATCAGGCATTGGTTTAAAAAATATAAAATTTACGGCTGTTAGAAATATAGATCAATTTGTTGAAATATCAATTCCTAATTATAAAGATTCTAAATACAAAAATACTGATTTAGGAGCTATAATTACTATTCCATCTTCTAGTCCCGAAGTAGTTATTAATACTCCTTATCAAAATAAAACAATTAATATCGGAGAAAACACTTTTCAGGTGTTGCCTTATTTTTTTGGTATATCTAATCTCGGAGAATTAAAAATAAATTGGACCGTAAATGGCTTAGATGTTATTGGAGAAGCAGATAAATCAGATATTTTAAATCTTGCTATGGATACAAAAGGTGGAGTAAAAGAAGGTTCTAGTATAAGTATTAGGGTTTTTGTTCAAAATTTAGCCGACCAATTACAATTCGCCAAAGATTATATTAGTTTGGATATAAGGTAATATATACGAATAAAAAATAAAATGAAAAATAAAAAAACAATCAAATATCCTATATTAATACTAGTGATTTTTTGTTTGTTTTTTGGGTTGATTCAAACGAGTTTTGCTCAAGACGCGATAGACCAAAATCTCCCGTCAGAAATAGGTTTACCTACCGATGATAAGACAATACCAAAAAACATACCAGAAAAAATACAAGAAGATAGGGACACAAAAGAAGGAGAGAAAATAGTAGCGCTTGAATGTCCTACGGGTAGTTATCAAACTTTTGTAGTGGATAATGCTTGGTGGCAGACAGTAATCAAAGCACAATATGGATTTTCTTTAGGAGACGCATCTAAGCCTACGGTTTGTTTGGAAAAGGGGGGAAAGATTGTAGATGGACAATTTGTCTGTGACCTTCCAAAAATGAAATATTATGACCCTAAAAATCCAAATCAAATATTAGGATGTATTGTCCCACCAACAAAAATTGTAAGAGCAAAAGACCTAGAAGCAACAACCGACCTTTCAAATTTATCCGCTCCTATAGTCCCATATGAAATGAGAGTCGAAATTCCTTGTAATCCTAGCTTGGGAGAATGTCCTAAATCCGACACTCCAGCAGGTTATATTGCTAGGTTGTATCAATTCGGATTAATGATTGCTGGGTTAACAGCTTTATTATTCCTTATCCTCGGAGCTGTACGTTATACACTTTCAGCTGGAAATTTTGCCAGCAAAGACGACGCTAAAGATCAAATGTTGCAAGCTATATTAGGATTAGCCTTATTAATGGGCGCTTATTTAATACTCTACACAATTAATCCTAATTTAGTTAATCTGGCTAATCCGTCAATGGAAGTGATTAATTTAGACACGCTTGCACCAACCGGAAGATATATTGACGAAGAACAAAATAATACCAAAGCTAATCTTAAAGCACCTGAAGGTTGTATTAAGTGGTCAAGCGCAGGAGGAAGTTTCGGCGCATCTGTAACTATAGGAGGAGACGAAAGTAAAAAAACCTACGGAACCGGAGAAGGTATGGAATGCGATGAATGTGCCGAAGGATACGAATTATCAAAAGACAGAAAATGTATTAAAAAATAATTCAATATGAACTATCAAAAATTTGTGAAAATAATGGCTATTGTATTGATTATTATTCTCTTAATCGCAGGAGGTTATTATTTTTGGCAATGGCTTGATAGTAAAGGGGGAATAAAAAATATTATTGACTATGGAAAACCACCAATTACTAGCATAATTGATATTGACGATGATGATTTTGTTGAACCTATAGAAGAAGACGGTACAGATATAATTAGTCAGGAACCCCAGATTGTAGCTCAAAAACTTTCTATTTTGGTAAATTCTCCTGTTTTTGAGTATTGGTCCAACCCTGAAGAAAATAGTCTTTATTTTGCTAATTTAAATGGACAAATAGTCAGAATAAATAATGATGGCACTAGACAATTAGTAATTTCGCAAACATTAAACAATCTACACAATATAAAGGCTTCTAATGACGGATCTTTTGCGGTCGCAGAATTTAATTACCCTCAAATGCCAACTTTAAGTATTTTTTCTGCTAGTTCTACTAATTGGACGCCTCTTCCGATTGACACTATCTCCGCTTCTTTTTCTCCTGACTCTAAAAAAATTGCTTATACAGACCAAAATAATCTTAATATACTAGATTTAACTAGCCAAGAAACTTCTAAAATACAAGAAATGAGTCAAGTTGGATTAAGATTGAATTGGATAAAAGATTCCGAATTATTATTTTATGGAGATTCATCAATTGAATCAAGAGGATATGCTTACTCTTTTAACTTAGAACAAAAAACATTAAAAACCTTAATTGACGGAGAATACGGACTAAATATTAATTGGGATAAAAACGGAGATTCGGGTATTAAAATGGGTGTATTTGAAAGAAAACCAAAACTAAGTTTGATTGATAATTTTGGAAACACCACTGCTAATTTTACTTTTTTAAGTATGCCCGAAAAATGTCTTATAGAATCCCAAAAAATTTATTGTGGAGTGCCAAAAAATATTAGAGACGGCATCACTCTGCCTGATGATTACTATAAAAAAGCTGAGTATTTCATTGACGATATTTTTATGATAGATCGTTCCGAAGAAACTATTTCTAAAATTTTTGATGGAAGCGAGGTAGCTTTAGATATTTATAATTTGAAAATTAAAGATGACTCCCTTCTTTTTATAAACCGTTATGATAATAAACTTTACTCGCTCAAGCTTGAGTGAGTAAAATTTCTAATTTCTGATTCTTAATTTAGAAATTGGTAATTGGGTATTGGAAATTGTCTTAGTATTATATTGGCTTTACAATAATATATCTATCACGTCCTTCTCCATAGCTTTCTGTTTTAATATCAGGTCTTGTAGCTAACTCTACATGAATAATTCTTCTTTCGTAAGCATTCATAGCTGGTAATTTAACTTCTTCTTTATTTAATAAAACTTTCCTAGCTGCAGCCTTAGCCAGTCCAGAAATCAAATCCTCTCTTTCTCTTCTATAATTATTTATATCTAAAATTAAATTTTCTTCTGAAAAAACATCTAGTCTTTTTAAAATAAGTTTTCCGATTCTTTCAAAATCAGAAATAAGTTCGGGCAACATATTTCTAATATCTAAATCATGGATAAATATTGATATTCTTTTTCCTTCGGTATCAGCTGTTATAGAAAAATCTTTAAATCCGCCTATTTGCAAAAATTCTTCTATTTTATTTTTAACATTTTCTATATTACTCATATCAGATAGTAAAAATTCAATTAATTAACTGCTACTTTAATTTTCTTATTTATATAAATCTGTTGGATTATAGAAAAAACAGAAGTTATTAACCAATATAATCCTAACGCTGAGGGTAGTTGCCATAAAATTAAAACTGTAAACATAGGACCAAAGAACACCATCTGCTTAGTCATTCTTTCTATAGTAGACAAGTCCTTGTTCTTTTTATTTGTTTTTGGCAAAGTTAGCTTTCCTTGAAAGTATTGAGCAGCTGCCGCTAATCCAACCATAAGCATACTGCGACTTTTAAGATCTATCAACCCTAAAAACATAGTATTTATATGTTCTGGTTGACTTACGAAGCTATATAGCTCTGCTATCGGCAAAGCAGAGAAATCAGACATAAAAAGACGATAAAGAGCGATTAGAATAGGAAGTTGCACAAAAACCATTAAAATACTAATAAAAGGATTAACGTTGTTTTTTCTATAGAGACTTAATAGTTCCTGCGCTTGTTTTTCTTTATTGTCCTTATTGTCTTTTTGAATTTTTTGTATGACCGGTTGAAGCTTTTGCATCACCAGCTGACTTTTGGCACTTTTATAAAAAAGAGGAAATAATATAAATCTAATAAGAAGTGTGAGTAAAATAATGGCTAGTCCAAAGCTTCCAAAAGAAATATTTTCATATAAAAATATTAAACTATTTAAAAGAGGAAGATATAAATAAGTATGAAACATAACAAATAATTTTAAATTTTAAATTTTAAATTTTTAAACACTTAGATAAAGATTCGTTGAGTTCTTTTATTATATCTATTTTTTTTAATTTAGCCACACCCGGAGAAAGAATAATTAAAATATCAAATTTACCAATTTTATTTTTACTTTGCGAAAAAATAAATTTCTTAACAAAATCAAAAACAATTCTTTTCAATTGATTCCTATCCGTAGCTTTCTTAGAAACTTTTTTGCTGATTATAACGCCAAAACGATTAAAATCTGTTTTTTGGGTGGTGTCCAGCTCTATTGGGCGGGAAAAAACTTTAAACAAAAAATAACGACTTTTAAAACTATGGCCGTTTTTACGTAAAACAGATTGAATTGGCAAACGATATTTCTTTGCAAGCATAAAAGAATAGAAATTTAGTAACTAGCCACTAGCCACTAGAAATTTGAAAAAATACTAACCACTAACTACTAGTCGCTAGCCCACTATTTTATACAGTGAGCTTTTTTCTTCCTTTTGCTCTTCTATTAGCAATCACGCGTCTGCCGCCAGGAGTTCTAGAGCGTTTTAAAAAGCCGTGAGTTCTGGCTCTTTTCTTTTTTGCTGGTTGATAGGTTATTGACATACAAAAAAGATTAACAAATTTAAATACTAAAAACAAGATGTCTTAATAATTTTAGAATTCTTATTGAAAACCATCACAAGAAGCCTTACAATGTAATTAAACCAAGTGGTAAATAATCCATATGACGTCAGTGTTAAATAAGTTCTCCACAAAAAGCTAACATATTGTTATATTTTTACTGTTTGACTATTTCCAGCACAGTAATAGAATTAAATTAATTAAGAAGTTTTAAAAATGAATTTAGAACACCTTTGGCAATCAACACTTAGTGAAGTAGAGTTACAAATATCTCGCCCTAATTTTCTTACATGGCTAAAAAATAGCCAACTAACTCACAAAGAAGATGGTGTTGTTTTCGTAAGTTTCCCTAATAACTTTGCTAAAGAGTGGGTGGAGAATAAATATAATAAAATTATTCTTTCTGTTTTAAGAAACCTTGATAGTTCAACAAAAAAAATAGAATATATTGTAGAGAACAAAAACTCTTCTAATAATCAAAATATTAAGAATAAACAGAAAAAAGTAATTGAGCCTGATATAAAATTCCAACAATCATTTGCAGAATTACGAGTTGACCCAGAGACTAATTTAAATCCACGATACACTCTTGATTCTTTTATTGTTGGTTCGTCTAATGAATTGGCTCATGCTGCCGCTTCAGCTGTTATAAAAGATGTTGGTAAAAAATATAATCCTCTTTTTGTTTATGGAGGAGTAGGTCTTGGAAAAACACATCTTATTCAAGCATTAGGAAGTGAAATAAAAAAAGAATATGATGATAAGGTAAAAGTAAAATATGTTTCTTCAGAAAAATTTACTAGTGAAGTAATTTGGGGGATTAGAAACAAACGAATGGAAGACATTAAAGAACGATACCGTTTTGTTGATGTTTTAATTATTGATGATATTCAATTTATTGGTGGCAAAGAAAAAACCGAAGAAGAATTTTTCCATACATTTAATGCTCTATATGAAAATAATAAACAAATTATTATTTCTTCTGACAGACCACCAAGATTTATTCCAACACTAGAAGAAAGATTAAGATCACGATTTGAGGGAGGTATGATAGTAGATATTGGATATCCAGACTACGAATTAAGAACAGCTATTTTAAAAACCAAACTTCAAGATAAAAATTTAAATTTGTCTGATAATATAATTGATATAATTGCTTCTAAGGTTCAAAAAAATCTAAGAGAATTAGAGGGTGTTTTAAATAAGATTCTATTTATTCAAAATACTAAAAATACAGAACTTAGCGCTAAAGAAGTTGAAGATATTATTAATAAAACAATCCAACAGCCAACTAAAAACGTCAGTGATTCTCAGGTAATTAGGGCCGTAATTGATTATTTCCATATTAATACTAATGATATTACTGGGCGTTGTAGAAAAAACAGCGTAGCCGAACCTAGACAAATTGCTATGTATCTTTTGCGAGATATTTTAGGCATGTCTTATCCATCCATAGGTGAAAAACTAGGAAAAAGAGATCATACAACTGCAATTTACGCTTATAATAAAATATCTGAAGAAATAAGTAAAAACCAAAATTTAAATCAAAAAGTATTAGCTATAAAAGAAATAATTAACAAAGAATAAATTGTTGATAGGTCTGTTAAAAACTTATTAATAAATTACCAAAAAACTGTTATCAAAAAGGTAGAAAACAAAGCAATAATAATTAGAAAATAGTTTTTAACAAGGTTTTTAACTTAAATTAACAACTAGTGTGAATAGATTAATGAGAGGGAAAATAGGCTTAAAAAGTATTTATTAACAAAGATATCAAATACTATAACAACTACTAGTTCTATTATTATATTATATATATGAAGATAATTATTTTAAAAGATAGATTAAAAGAAGGTTTGAGTGCTGTTATCAAAGCGGTTTCTGAAAATAATAATTTACCAATTCTTAAAAATGTTCTTATAAAAATATTTGATAATAAAATAAAAGTAACAACTACTAATTTAGAATTAGCTATAACTAAAACTATTTCTGGGAAAATAATAGAAAAAGGATCAATAACAACGCCTTTCTCTATTCTAAATGGAATTATTAATAATCTAGATAGTGATAAAGTTGATTTAGAATCTGAAGATAAAAATACTAAATTAATTTTGAAGACTGATAATTATGAAGCTATTATACAAAGTTCAACAGAAGAAGAATTTCCTATAATTCCAAAAATTGATAATTCAGAGCAATATCTTAAAATTGATTGTAATACTTTCAATGATGCTATTTTAAAAGTATTAAATTGTGCTCAAATTTCTGAAATAAGACCAGAATTAAGCGGTATTTTATTTGATTTTCAGATTTCTAGTTTAAAATTAGTTGCTACTGATAGTTTTAGATTAGCTGAAAAAACTTTATTTGATAAAGATTTTAAATCTAATTTTTCCAAAGGTTTTAAAGCTATTATTCCACTAAAAACAATACAAGAAGTTTCTAGAATATTTTCCAATAAAGGCCTGCCCGGCCAGGGCGGATCTGTTTCCGACGGAAAAGAAGAAATGAATATATATTTTGATTCTAATCAAGTTCTATTTAAAACAGATAATCTTGAAGTTATTTCCAGGCTTATTGATGGGAATTATCCTGATTATGAACAAATTGTTCCTAAGGATTTTAAAACAGAATGCATTCTTGAAAGAGAGGGCTTTATGAATGCTATTAAATTGGTTAGTAATTTAAGTGGTAAGGATAATGATATTAAATTAAAAAATAAAAAAGGAAAGAAAGTTATGGAAGTGTTTTCTTCTGCTCAGGTTGTTGGTGAAAATCATTATTTAATCCCAATTAAAACAAAAGGAGATGAATTTGAAATTGTTTTTAATTGGAAATTTTTATTAGAAGGTCTTAAAAATTTTGAATCAGAAGAAATATTTTTAGGACTAAATGGAGATCAACGTCCATTTATTATTAAATCACAAAAAGATTTTTCTTATTTTCATATCTTAATGCCAATTAAAAATAGTTAGTTAGCGACTAGTGATTAGCGTTTTTATACTAACTACTAGTGACTATTTGCTATTTCATTATTTGAATAATATAATTGATTTTTCTATAAAGTTTTCTACAGGATCATAAATTTTAATTGTCATTATGTTTTGAGATTCAATTAATTGTGGAATAAATTGATGAGTAAGTGTATATTTTTTCCCCATTGTTTGTTGTAATGACGATATAAGATTGTTGTTGAAATATAACTCAATTTTATTGATTTCAAAATCAGCATTTATTTCAGCATTTACTGAAATATTATTTGTTTTTATAAAATCTCCGTTTTTAGGACTATTCCATTCTATTTTTGCATTTTGTCCACTAAAATAATCATCAGATTGATTTAAAAAGCTTATTGGTACTGGTTTATTATATTCATCGTTAAAACCAGGAATATTTTCTCTTGCCCATTTTAATACTGGTTCTTCCCAGTTTTCAAATTGTGAATCTTTTTGAGGATTCTCTGGATAATCTCCTTGAGGATTATTTTTATCTGTATAGAAAAGTATGTTATGCATTTGCGGATAAATTTCTCCGTTGATTTTAATATTCATAACGTGATCGCCATTTAATACAGGTTTTTTAGTAAGAATAGGCTCTGGTTTAGAAAAAGTCTTTGGACTTATATCTTCTAATGCTCCTCTCATAAATTCGCTCCAAATAGGGACTGCTGCTAAAAGGCTACTACCGTGTTTTTGCATTGGTTCGTTATTATTATTACCAGCCCAAACACCTACTACGAAATTTGGAGAATACCCAATAGTCCAAGCATCACGATAATCATTGGTTGTTCCTGTCTTCATAGCAACTTCGTGTCCTTTGAATATTGTAAGAGGAAGACTACTAGAGAAAAGAGCAGATCTTGCTTCTATGTCAGTTAAGATATCGTTTATAAAAATAGTGTATTTAGAATCCATTACTCGGGAATTATTTTCGTTTTTAACTTGTTCGTCCAAGGCGGAAAATTCTTCTAATATTTTATCCTTAGAATCAGTTATTTTAAGGATTGTAATTTGTTGATGTTTTATTCCTTCTTGAGCAAAGACTGAATAAGCACCAACTAAATCAATTAATTTAACTTCTCCTCCTCCTAATACCAAAGATAGTCCATAACGATTTTTTTCTGTAAGAGTTGTTATTCCAAAATCAGCCACTGTTTTCAATACTGAATTTAATCCCGCAAGATAAAGAGTTTTTACAGAAGTTATGTTAATTGATTGGGCTAAAGAATTTCTTAAATCCAAAGGACCCTTAAAATCATCCTCAAAATTTTGCGGATGAAAACATTCTTCATTATCGTTTTCATAATCAACTTCCAATGGACAATTTGGGTTATTAGAAGCAAATTCGGTAGGAACATCAAAAACCATTGTGTTGGGAGTATATCCTTTTTGAAAAGCAGTAGCATAGACAAATGGTTTCATAGTTGAACCTGGCTGTCTTAATCCTTGTGTTGCTACGTTAAAATTCGGCTCAAAATTACAATTTTTGCCTGGTTCACATCCTTCTGGCTCAGACGCTCCAAAATAATCTTTAGACCCCACTAGGGCTAATATTTGCCCATTAGTAGCATCTTGTGCTACTAAAGCCGAATTATAACCTTGGTAGAGATTTCTATTGTTTTCAGCTCCTTTTTTAACAACTTCTTCTGCTAATTCTTGCATATCCCAATTTAAAGTAGTTATTACTCTAAGCCCCGCTGTTTTTATAAAACTTTCGCCGTATTTATTGTTTAGATAATTTTGAACTGTTAATACAAAATGAGGAGCCTTAATTCCTTTTTTAGATTGAGAAATAAATTCTATAGTTTCCTCTTTAGCTGAAATCATTTGCTCTTTAGTTATATTTTCTAATTTATAGAGTTGTTCTAAAACATAATCTTTTCTAGTAAATAATTTTTCAATATTATCTCCCCAAGGAGAATAATAAGTAGGAGCCTGAGGAAGACTAACTAATAAAGCAGATTCAGCTAAAGTTAATTCTTTGGTTTTTTTATTGAAAAAAATTTTACTAGCTGCTTCAATGCCATAAGTGTTTCCTCCAAAAGGAATTTGATTAAGATATAAATTTAAAATTTCGTCTTTACTATATTTTTTTTCTAATTGTGAAGCAATAATTAATTCTTTTATTTTTCTGATTATTGTTTTTTCAGGAGTTAAAAAAGTATTTTTGGCTAATTGTTGAGTAATGGTAGATCCTCCTTGAGAGATTTGGCGATCTAAAATATTAGAAATAAAAGCTCTTATAATTGATTTAAAATCAAAAGCTGGGTGTTTATAAAAATCTTGGTCTTCAATGGCTATGGTCGCTTGTTTAACATAAAGAGGGATTTCTTCAAAAGGAATTATTGTCCTTTTTTGATCGCCATGTATTTCATAAAGAAGGACTTCTCCTGTTCGGTCGTATATTTTTGTTGATTCAATTATTTTTCTATTTTCAAATTGATTTGGATTAGGAAGGTTTTTAGTAATAGAAATATAAAGTAACAAAAAAGAAGCAATCATTGTAAGAACTACCAAAATAATACTTATACTAATTTTAGAAAAATTATTTTTTATTTTTTTTAGATTTTAATGCTTGAGCCATTATACAGATTATTAATAATTATCCCTATCTTCATATTCTAAGAAATCATCAATGCTATCTTCTTTATCATAGCATTCAATTTCTTCATCTATCCAACTATCATCTTTTTTATTATTATCATCATTATTAATAGGTTCATTTTTTCCCAATACTTCATCTGGTTCGTCTTTATCCCATTCTTTATCGTCATTAAACCATTGTTTGGTTTTTTTATTTTCGTCTTTTTTTAATCCCGATTTTATTTTATTAATTTTCTTTTTCATATTTAATATTATTTAATTTCAATTCAAGAAAATTATATAAAAAAAAACAGAAGTGTCAAGACTAGATTTGTTGATTATTAACAAAAGATGAGGTAATGGTAATAACGACAGTATTAGAGGCGTCATCCAAAAAAAGTTAGCACTTAACTATTAGTTAATTAATATTTGTGAAAACATTTTGAGTATCTTCGTAATTTTCTAATTCTGTAATTAATTGTTCTATTTTATTTTTTGATTCAGAAGAAATATTTTGTGGGAATTTAGATTTCCAAGTTGTATCTCCGCCAGAGGCGGATCCGCCCTGGTCCCTGGCCGGGCAGGCGGGCAGGCCTTCGGCGGAAAAGCCCCAAAGCACACTACCTGGGTTAGCTAATTTTGCTTCATAATCAGTTAAAATTTTCTTTATCTCAGAAATAGTGCGATTAGTGTTGTCTGTAATAGCTTTAATAATAATAGCGACACCTTCCGGTCCATAAGCCTCAATAGTCATTTCTTCAAGATTTTTTTGTTCAGAGGCTTTATTAATTGCGTTTTCTATATTTTCTAGAGAGACAAGTTTTTCCTTAGCTGTCTCAACAGCTGTTCTTAAGCGAGGATTAAATTGTGGATTAGGTTCGGTTTTGGCAGCAATAGAAATAGCATGCAAAAGCTTAGAGAAAAGCTTAGATTTTTTGGCATCGGTAGCTCCTTTTTTATGTTTTATTTGACTCCATTTATTATGTCCCGACATATCAATATAATGTAAAATGTAAAAATCAAAATGGAAAATGACAATGTAAAATTATAAAATTTTTAATTATTATTAATTATTATTATAACTTAGTATTATGTAATTTGGTATTAATTTATATAGTTAACTTCGCGAGGCGACTCTGTTTTTTTTCATAGGTTATAAATATTAGCTTATATTCGCTTTTATTTACATTTTACATTTTGATATTTTCATTTTAAACTTGAAACATGTTAAATCAAGATGCTATTTTAGTAAAAATTAGAAAAGAAGCTGAAGAGCGTGATGCGAAAAGAAAAGCCGAGAAATTAAATGTTCCTTATTTAGACTTAGCACTTTTACCAATAGAAACAGATGCGTTGTCTTTAGTGTCTGAAGATGAAGCGAGAGAAGCTCAAATCGCTGCCATTGAAACAAAAAGAAATAATGTAGTTTTAGTTGTTTTTGATTTGTCTAATCCAAAAACTAAAGAGCAAATAGAAAAATTAAAATCAAAAGGATATGAGGTGAAAACATTTATAGTTTCCATAGCTAGTCTTAATAGGGCGTGGGATTTCTATAAATACGTAAGTAAGAAAACTGCTTCTTTGACTGGTAGTATTAATATTAATGAAGAAAGAATAATATCTCTTGAAAAAAAACTAATAAATTTAGAAGCTATTAAACAAGAAATTTTAAATTTTGATTTTAGAAATCATCCAACAGGGGATATTTTGGAAATAATTTTTGCGGGAGCTTTAGCCAATAGAGCTTCTGATATTCACTTTGAGCCAGAAGAAAAAAATACAAGGCTTCGTTATCGTGTTGATGGCGATTTGCGTGATGTGATGTCAGATTTAGGTAGTGATATATATCGTAGATTAATATCTAGAATAAAACTTTTAGCTAATTTAAAAATTAATGTTGGAGATAAGGCTCAAGACGGACGTATTACTGTTGATTGCGGTTCAAAAAAAATTGAACTTCGTATAGCTATAGCGCCTTCAGAATTTGGAGAGGTTATAGTAATGAGGGTTTTAGATTCTTCTGCTATTAATCTTTCTTTGCAAGACTTAGGTTTCCGTCAAGATGATTTAAATGTAATAAAAACTGAATTGAAAAGACCAAACGGCATGATTTTAAATACAGGTCCTACGGGGTCGGGTAAAACAACAACACTTTATGCTTTTTTGAAACATAAAAATTCTCCAGAAAGTAAAATTATTACCATTGAAGATCCTATTGAATATCATTTAGAGGGAATAGAACAAACTCAAATTAATCCTGGCGCTGACTATACTTTTGCGAATGGCTTAAGATCTATGATGAGACAAGACCCAGATATTATTTTAATAGGTGAAATTAGAGATAAAGAAACATCGGGGATAGCTATACAAGCGGCTCTTACTGGTCATTTAGTTTTTTCTACCGTCCATGCTAATAATGCCGCTGGTGCTATTCCTCGTTTGATGGATTTGGGTATAAAAAATACCAGTATTGGTCCAGCAACTAATCTTATTATTGCCCAAAGATTAATAAAGAGGCTTTGTATTGATTGTAAAGAAAAAGTTGTTATTGCGGATGAAATGAAACAATTTCTTGAAAAATTTATTGTTAATTTGCCCGATAGAGTAGATAAAAATAATTATAAAGATTTCAATATTTATAAAGCGATTGGTTGTGAAAAATGTGGGGGGACAGGATATAAAGGAAGGGTGGGTATCTATGAGCTTTTGAGAATTACGAAAGATATTGAAGAAGTTTTGATAAAAGGAGGAGGAGAACTTCAGATTAGGGATTTTGCCAAAAAAGAAGGAATGACGACTATACAAGAAGATGGAATGTTAAAAGTTATAAATGGCATAACAAGTCTTGAAGAATTGGAAAAAATTACTGGACCCTTAGAAGAGTTGGGGTAGGGATTAGCGACTAGCCACTAGTGATTAGCAATGAGAAGAATTAGGATAATTTACAAACCAAAGAATCTGTCATTCCCGCGCTTCGACAAGGCTCAGGATAAACTCCGGCGGGAATCCAGTCCTTATCCCTTTTCTCGTTCCCTCCTTTTAAAGGAGGGTTAGGGTGGATTTCCTGGTTGATTATATAAAATAAAAAAAGTGCATTAGTCTGTGGGCAATGTCGAATGAACGACAAGGTTTGTAGGGCTTTTTTAAATTAATTTTTTAAAAAAGATTAGAATTGTTTATAGGATGAGCCCCGCCGAAGCCGAACTGTCCATATAGAACGAATTCCCGCCCACAGACTGATACACTTTTATTATGTAAGTATGTTAGCATAAAACAATATATTTGTCAACTCTTCTTAAAATCAAAATATAATTATTAATTATTAATTATTAGTCGTTTGTTTTATTATGTAGAGAGTATATTATATAAAGTATAGTATTAAAAAAATAATAATATTAAAAATTAAAAATAATATATGAAAATAGAAAAATTTAAAAAATTATCAACTATCATCTTCTTGAGTTTGGTTGGCATATTAACTGCGGGAGTTATTTCTTATGCGTGGGTTGAGCCATCTGATAGTCCTCCTTCTGGTAACGTAAGTGGTATTTTTGGCTTATTACGAGAAGACGGAAGTTTAGTGATTGACGGTGATATTCGCGCTAAAGATTTTCTTGTTAATTATACTAATGAGTCGGGCACTTCTGTTTCTAAATCAATTACTGAATTAGTAGATAAAGATAATGATGGATATACTGCTAGAGAAGGAGATTGTGACGATGGTAATGCAGATATTTATCCTGGCGCTGCGCCACGATATGATTCCGGCAAAGACTATGATTGTAGCGGAACAAACGAATATACGATAGATCATTATTCAAATGTTTATGCTCCAACTGCGTGCACGAAGGGCGGAAATTTTGTGAATTTTCAAGGCTATGTATATGGATATAAATGTATTGAAAAGGTACATACAAATATGGGGTATGAATGTAAAGATAATGTTTATCACTCTAATGAAGAGCTTGTGTACACGATGTATAATAACAAATCAAAATATTATTTATGTTTGTACGAAAATCATTATAGTAACGATAGCGCGTTAGTTATGGGAACTAGTGGGGGTAATTATAGTTGTGGTGGTCATTCCGAACAAAGCATTGCTCTTCAGAAAAAATATGGCAGATTTCTTCCTCGTTATAATGGTGGAAGTGACAATGTTGCTATATATACAAAAGGTTATTGGCGTTTTTGGTGTAATTAATAAATAAATTAAAAAATAAAATGGAAAACAAAAATTCAAAAATATTTATTTTATCAGTAAGCGTTATGGCTGTTTGGTTGGTTATTTTAACTTTCTGTTATTTAGCAATTTCGCAAAAATTAAAATTATCTGAAGAAAAAACTAGCGCTTTAAGCGAACAAAAAATAGTGGCAGTTAAAGCGCTTTCAAGCTCAGAGTCTTCTTCTAAGGTAGTGGAGGGAATTAATATTTTTGGGAATTATACGGCTGAAGATTTTAGTAGTTTTGACGGATATTTTATTTCTAAAAATAAAGAAGATCATGCTATTACCGTAATTGGTTATTTAATGTTTGGGAATGAAGTTATTGAAAAACTTGGAAATCAATTACCTCCTCAAACACCTGTTGAAATTAGACATATTATAATTGGGAAAGATACAAAAATTATCAATAGTCTTGGCGAATCTTTGACTATTGATGACTTGGCTTCTGAGGATAGATTATCAATAGTGCCGTTGCTTATAGAAAATTATGCTGAGCCGTCTTTCCTTGCTTCAGAAATTTTGGTTACCAAAAAAGTTTGGCCAGAAGGAGAAAATCCGTTTAATTAATTAAATAAATGACCAAAAGGATACATTTAATAATATTTTTTATTATTTTCTTGGGACTAATTTCCTATTCGTTTGTTTTTTATTCAAATATATCTAGAAGTCAGGAAGGCGAGATTTTAGACAATGAATTAGTTGGCTATGGTTGGAACAACAATATTGGTTGGATTAGTTTTAATTGTGAGAATAGTCAGCATTGCGAAGCTTCTAATTATAAAGTAGTAGCTGATAATGATGGTGTTTTATCTGGTTATGCTTGGAGCGAAAGAATGGGGTGGATAAGTTTTGACCAATCTGATTTAGATAATTGTCCTTTTGGTGAATGTGAAGCTAGAATAAATGATTGGAATAAGCAATTTACTAACGCAATGCCTTTGACTGGTTGGGCGAAAATTTTAATTGATAATAGTTGGATACATTTATTTAATGATGATCTTGAAGATGATATTAAATATGGTGCAAGAGTTCATAGTAGTGGCAGTATTTCTGGTTATGCTTGGAGTGAAAGTGTTGGTTGGATAAGTTTTGAAGGAGAAAATTATAATTCTTTTGTAAAAGGGGCGACAAATCTTTATCCTATCACTCTAACTGGGGCTGGCTTTATTCAAGAGGCAATAGTTGATTTGATAAATAATAATCCTGATGTGGATATTAGAGAAATTCGTTGCGAGAATCAAAATGGAGAAAATACTTTTATTGTTAGTAATGATGGACATACCCTTACAGGCGCTTGCCCTCTTGATGATACAGTATATGGCGATTGGGATATTAGAGTTACTAATCCTGATGGTCAAATGACTATGCTTTCTGGCTCAAAAAGTCCTTTATTTAGAATCATGCCTCCGACAGCAGAAGATTTAACCATAGGTGCTCCATCATTGGCTGGAAATAATGGGTTTATTTCAATAACTAAAATTAATAGTTCTAATTCTTTAATTGGGGCTCAATTAATGTTAATGAAAGAAGATGGAGAGAAGATTTATTGTTTTACTATTCACAGTTATGATTCAGAAGAAGGCTGGATAAATGGTAGAGATGAAAATGGTGAACTTCTTCCTCAACAATGTAATTTAATTGATATAGAAAAAGGAAAATATAATTTTGCGATTACAAAAATGGAAAATGGTGAAGAAAAATGGACTGAAATAACTGAAAATAGTATTGATGTAAGTTGTGTTTCTCGAGAATGGGAACCGTTTGCCCCAGAAACAGTTACTGCTTCGCAGATTTATGGTAAGCAAGTTATGACAGATAATTGTGGCACTACTCAAATTATAGAGGGAATTTGTACTCCTGACTGGAAACCAGACCCAGCAACGCGATGCGGTATATTTACACAAACAGCCGAAAATTGTTTGAATAAACCCGAGCGATCAGCGCAAGGTACTTATTCTTGTTCATATACAGATGGTTTTATGTGTCTTAGCAATATATGCGTCCCTAATATATCTACTTGTAATCAAGCTTGGGTTGATCAAAAATGTAGTAATAATAATTGGGAATGTGGGGATATAACTGATGCTTGTGGTAATGATTGGCCTTGTGGAGAATGTAAATGGAAGGGGTGTGAGGATCATAAGTGTAAATAAATTTAATTCTAAAATAGAAAACCCGCGTTTTTGAAAAAACGCGGGTTTTTTGTTGTTTTAGAATTTTTTACTCAACCCAATCAAAGTTGCTGAATGAGTGAATAAATAATCTTTTTCATCAACGTTTATCTTCCATTTCCAATGAGTAATTTCATAAAATAGAAAGAGGTCTTTATATAACTTAACTTCAATACCCCCGCCTATTTTTGAACACTTCTTAGAGGAAGAATAAGAATCATTTCTTTCGTACCACCCCTTAAACCTATGAACATATTTTGATTTTGCTGTGCCGACTCCTTTAGTAATATAAGGTTCAAAAGATACCTTTCCTATTCTTATCGGCAGTCCAATTTTAAGGTTCAGAGTTAATGTGGTTATACTGAATTTATTTTCAACTATCCAGCTAGCGTTTTCTCTATTATCTGTAAAACTGCTAGCCTTAGAACTTTCTCCTTCTATCTCTATGTATTTCCAAGGAGAATATCCAACTCTAATTGAAGAAACAGGGCTATTATCATAACCAAGCTTTCCGAAGTCCTTTTCTTTTATGTTGTAGCCATTTCCCAATCCTATCGAAACACTGAATTTTGGATTTGAAATGACAATTTGTTCTGTTCCAAGAGTATCCGTGGACGTAATAAGGTTTTTAATTTCAACCTTATTGGTATCGGTGGATACAACCTCTTGAGCATTAACCAATAAAATAAAGACTGACCAGAAAATAATCGCCACGGCGATAACCCCAAATATTCTTTTCATAATTTCCTCCTTTCAGATTTTATTCAATTTTTAAAGTTCTCAACCTTAATACCTAATATGTTAGCATTAATTATCTAAATTGTCAAAAAAGTATTGAGCTATTTTTTTAATTTCGTTGCTCCGCCACACAGGAGCAAGCACATATATGAACGACCTCGGAGGTCGTTCATACGAAGTCAATATATTTAAACTCCGCTGGTCTCACGCGTAAAACCAAAGGAAAACCATCAAAATACATAAATTTTTAACGGCTCAATATGCGAGCTATTAGGAATATATTAAATTTTTGTTATTTATTTTTTTGATAATTTTTTTCAAAATCTATGTTATAATTTTTTTATGGAATTTATTGAAACCAAAATGAAAAACGGAGCATCTCTTTATATGATGCCCATGAATAGTTTAAAATCAGTTGTTTGTGGAGCGTTAATTAGAGTTGGTTCCAGAGATGAATTATTAGAAAAAAATTTTGGTATTGCTCACGCCTTAGAGCATATGCCATTTAAAGGAACTAAAAATTTTCCTAATCCACTTTCTTTATCAAGCTATATTGAAGAGGTTGGTGGATTTAAAAATGCTTCTACTAGTAAGGATAGAACATTTTTCTGGAATAAACTTCCAGATTATGAATTAGAAAGATCAGTTAATTGGTTATATGAAATTCTTGAAAAACCCTTACTTAGAGAAAGTGATTTAGTTGCTGAAAAAAAGGTTATTTTTGAGGAGATTAACAAAAGTAATGATAATCCAGATAGTTATTTCTGGAGGTTATCTTATAAAAATCTTTTTGGCAATCATCCTATGGCTCATTCAGTTTTAGGCACAGAAGAAAGTATTCAAAATCTAAGCGTAGTGGATTTAATTAATTTTCATAAAAAATTTTATGGAGTAAATAATTATGTCTTTTTTGTTGTTGGTAATATTGATTGCGATAAAGTTGTAAATATTTTTAATCAACATTTTCAATATACAAATAATGTTGAGCATTCCTTAATTTCTAATGAATTTTCTAGACCTATTCAAAAAGAATTTATTAATATAAAAGATTTTAAGCAGATGAAGATTAGATTGAGTTTTTTTATTCAACCTCCATCCTTAGAAGATAAAATAGCTTTATATTTTTTATCTGATATGTTGTCTAGTGGAATGGCGTCGCCATTATTCCAGGAATTCCGAGTAAAAAGGAATTTAGTTTATTCTATTAATTCTTCTTATAATGTCGGAATTGATCAAGGATTATTCTCTATTTCTATGAGTACAAGCTTTAAAGATTATAATGAAATTAGGAAAATTGTTCTAGATATTATAGAAAAAACCAAACAAAATAAGAATAGATTTAATCATACCAAACAGAGAGCTATCGGCAGTTTATCCTTTGCATTTGAGAGTCCGTTTAACACTGTTATCAAGGCTTCAAAAGATATGGTTTATTTAGGAAAGCCGATGGGATATGAAGAGGCTAGACGGAGAATAGAGGCGATAAGTTTGGATAAAATTAAATTACTAATTGATAAATATTTCAATGAAGATAATTTATATTTGAATGTTTTAATGCCAAAAGAATAATTTTGCTAATAATATTATAATATTAGAAATAAATTCATGTGTTTTCGACCAGTAGCACAAGTTGGTATAATGACAATTTTTTTTAAAAAGTCATGAGGTAAATAAAAAAGCGGAGAATTAAAATTTAATTAATATTTCTCCGCTTTTTTTGTTATCTTATTATCCAGGGTCTTTTCCGACGGTTGTTGATGAGCTGTCTGGACCCGAATCTTCATCGTATGGGTCTTCGGTCATTTCATCATCATCGTCATCATCAAGACCATTGTAATAAGTAATGTCTAAGTTTTTCATCTTTTCACCTCCTTTTTCTAGATTTTATTCAATTTTCAAGGTTCTTAGCCTTAATATTTAATATATTAGCACTAATTATTAAAATTGTCAAAAAAATTATCGAGCTATTTTTTTAAACTTTTGGTCTCACGCGTGAGATTAAATAAAACACGTAAATTCCCAACGCCTCATAAATTGAGGCGTTGGGAATATATTGTTCGTCCGAATGAATATTCGCTTAAGGCGAATATTTTAGGGTATAATTGAAAACAAATATAAGCTAAAAAACTCGTATTTTTATTTAGTGGTGTTAGAATTTTAGTATATTGATTTACTAGTCGCTAATCGCTAGTGGCTAACTACTATTATGCAACGAGATATAGCAACATTCACCCCCACACCTATTATTTATAAAGTAAATTGTAATATTCTTTTTATTTAACAGCTGGTTTATGGCAATAAGTATTTACTTTGATAGGTGAGGGGGTTTACTTTAGATTATAATTTATTAACTATAAAAATATATTTTTATGCACAGAGGTATTGCGACGTTCACGCTTGACTATGGGAAATGTCCTAAATGGCTTTTTGATAGGATGGTGTTTTTAGGTAGGGAAATGATGGAAGTGATTATTGCCGAAGAGGGTCCGGACGAGTTTGTGAAAAGAATTGCTGATCCTGTTTGGTTTCAATCCTTAGGAACAGTTTTGGCTTTTGATTGGAATGCTTCTGGGCTTACGACTATTCTCACGGCTGCTCTTAAAGAAGCTATCCGTGGACGAGAGCGTGAGTTAGGAATTTTTATTTGTGGAGGAAAAGGCAAGACTTCATTAAAGGTTCCTAGTGAAATTACCAACTGGGGAAACAGATTAGGTCTTAATGAAAAAAGAACTAATGCTTTAATTTATAATTCCAAAATGAGTGCTAAGGTGGATAGTTCTTTAGTACAAGACAATTATTCTATTTATCATCATTCTTTCTTTTTCTCGCTTGGAAATAAAAATAAATCATCTGTCATTGCGAGTAAAGCGAAGCAATCTAGATTCGATGAGATTGCCACGTCGCAGACTCCTCGCAATGACAAACTTTTAACTAGTGGTTCATGGGCAGTTGTTCAACAAGGAATGAATTTAGAAAATCAAACAGCTAGGAGATATCATTGGTATTCCTCCCAGGCACAGACTAACGCAGACTATATGCGGACTACGCAGACTAAAAACAACCAATGCGGACATAATATTGTCAGTGAAGTCAGCTTAAAGTCAGCGAAATTTGCGACAAAGTCAAAGGAATTTGACTTTGTGTGTGAGCCACATTCGGGAATTTCGCAGGTTGGTGGAGAGAATTCTGAAACAGTTTTAAATTTAGTTGCTAAAGAAAGCGATAAGACTAGAAAGTTAAGCACAGATTTAGTTGGTGGTGGTTATAAAACATTAATAAAAGATATTCAATTACTTCGCAAACATAGCTCTAGTTTAAGCCAAATGGCTAAGTTTAAAATTAATAAAAATCAGTTAACATTACTTAATTTAGAAAATACAGAATTTAAAACACATCCAGCTATTAAAGAAGATTTTAGCAAAAGTAAATATTTGGAAAAAATTTTATGGAAAGCATGCGATGCTAAGCCGGAAAATTATGAAAATTTACTTTCTTTACAAGGAGTTGGACCAAAAACAATGCGCGCCTTGGCATTAGTAGGAGAAGTAATTTATGGCGCTAATCCGTCTTATGAAGATCCAGCTCGTTATAGTTTTGCTCATGGAGGAAAAGATTCTACACCGTATCCAGTTGATTGTTCTACTTATGATTTTACAATTGAAAAAATGAAAACTTTTGTTAAGAAAACTAAAATTGGAAATTTAGAAAAAAATAAAATCATTAAAAAATTAAATAATGATAATTAAAGAATTTTTACCCAATCCGGTCGGATTGGACAAAGAAGGCGAATATATTAAAATTTTAAATGATACAGACAACACTGTTAATTTATCAGGATGGAAAATTAAAGACACTTCCGATAAAGTTTTTAGTTTAAGTGGTGAAATTAAGTCAAAAGAAGAAATAATTTTATTTTATTCAAAAACAAAGATTATTTTGAATAACAATGGAGAAGAAATTTTTCTTTTTAATTCAGAAGGCAAATTAATTGATGAATTAATTTATAATGGGAAGGCCGAAGAAGGAAGAATTATAATGAATCAAAAAATAGAGACTTATAGGAAGGATTTTGAAAGTGTTGGGGTTTTAAATCAAGAAGTATTAAGACCTATAAAGATGGTGTTTTTTACGGATTTTCTAATAGCTTTTATTTTAGGATTAACAATGGTTTATGTTATTCTGCAATTAGAAAAGAAAAGAGGCGAGAATTTATTTTAATAATAATTTGTTCTGATTATGTTTTTATCTAAATCAAAAATTCAAACTCAAAAATTAGCGACAGAGTTTTCGAAAGTAGTATTGAAAGAGACAATTTGTTCTCAAAAGACTATTGTGATTGCTCTTTCTGGAGAATTAGGGTCTGGCAAGACGGCTTTTGTTCAAGGATTTATTAAGGCTCTTGGTGTAAAAAGTCATATTCCTAGTCCTACATTCGTGATTTATCGCAAATATAAGATTAAAGATAAAGACTATTTTGTATATCATTTTGATTTATACAGAATTCAGAAATCAAAAGAAATTGTAGACTTAGGGTTTAAAAAAATAATTAATCCGCTAGCTGGCAAATCTAGAAATATTGTTTTAATTGAATGGCCAGAAAAAATAAAAAAGATTTTGCCAAAAAATACTGTTTGGATTGATTTTAAACATGGAGAAAATGAAAAAGAGCGTATAATAAACATATTATGAATAAATTTCTTTTAATAGACGCAAATTCTTTAATTCATAGGTCTTTTCATGCCTTGCCTACTTTAACTTCATTAAGGGGAGAGCCTGTTAATGCTGTTTATGGTCTTTGCACAATGCTTCTTAAGATTTTGCGTGATCATAATCCAGCTTATATAGTGGCAGCTTTTGATCGCCCAGAGCCAACCTTTAGAAAGGAAATGTTTAAAGAATATAAGGCTCATAGGAAACCAGCGGTAGATGAATTAATTTCGCAAATAATTAAATCTCATGAAGTTTTTGATAGGTTCGGAGTTAAGGTCGTGGAGAAGGCTGGATTAGAAGCAGATGACATTATCGGTATTTTGGCTGAAAAATTTAAACAAGATATCGATTTTGCTGAAGGGAAAATAGTTATATTTTCTGGAGACAAAGATAATTTACAGCTGATTGATAAAGATAAGGTTGTAGTGGAAATGTTGAGGACAGGAGTAAGTAAAACTATAACTTATAATGAGTCTTTATTTTTACAAGACTATGGATTTTCTCCTGAGCAATTAGTAGATTATAAGGCTTTAATGGGTGATTCTTCTGATAATATTCCAGGAGTAAGAGGTGTTGGTTCCAAAACAGCAAGTGGGCTTATTTTAGAGTTTAGGACAATTGAAGGAATTTATGAAAATATTGAATTAATTCCTAGTAAAACTTTGAAAGAAAAATTAGTACAATCAGAAGATAATGCATTTTTGTCTAAAAAATTAGCTACTATAAAACGAGATTATCCCCTAGGAATTTCTTTAAACGACGCTAAATTTGATGGTTTTAATAAGGAGGAGTTAAAAAAGTATTTTGAAGAGCTTGGTTTTAAGAGTTTAGCGGAAAGAATGTAGGGAAATTTATAAAATGGTATAATCAAAATAATAAATGAATCCCCCACATAACAAAGACTGATAATATATAAATATTTAAATGCTATAAAATTAATGAATAAGTCGCAAAAAAATAATTT
>JAHILT010000016.1 GCA_018896875.1 Patescibacteria group bacterium | reverse complement strand
GTCAAACCATTCAAACACCCCTTCTGGAAAAATCAATTCAAAAACCAACCTCTCTTTATTTTCCATAATGATAAATGTTAAGTGAATTAACAATTACCATTATATCCTATTTTCAAACTAGTGTTAAATTGAGTATGACCCTGATTATCTTTATTTTTACTATGTTGTATATATTAACACAAAAAACAAACTCGCCGGGTGTATAAATTAAATTTTTATTTGATGTAATCTTGCCGGGATCTAACGCCATCGCATTTAATCGACTCGGGAATTTTATTTTTATACTTTTATATAAAGCTTTTGCATCTGTGAATTTATTTTTTAGTGGATTAAATACCGCTCCTACTTTAAATGCTTTAAAATCTGTTTTCATATCATTAACTTTTATTTAACTTAATAAATTTTAAAATGCGATGAAATAAATCATTAAATAAATATTCGGAACTGTGAACAGTTATTCTAACAAAATTCTTTTCACGCATCCCGTCATGATTATTGAGCTCTAGGCTAATTATTCCTATCTTTAAAAGCTCAGAAAATGTGTTTATTTTTTTATGTCCAAAAAAAATACAATTTGTAGCTGACTTACTTATAATAATATCAGGAGTTTTTGATAGCACTTCTTCGAGTAATAATTTATGTTTTTTAATTCTTTTTTTAATTTTTAATAAAACGTTCTTCTTTTTTAGAACATTTATTATACAATGCTCGGCAATACTGCTTACTGGAAATGTTAAACCATTTTCTTTGATTTTTTCCAAAATATTTGCCTTTCCCGTTGCATAACCAACCCTCAAACCAGCTAAACTATATAATTTTGAAAAAGATCTCATTACAACGAGATTATCTAACAATTGAGCGTCTTTTATCACTGAATATTCTTTTTCTCGTTCAGTAAAATCAATTAGCGCTTCGTCAATAATAAATAAAATATTGGGATATTTTTTAATCAAATGTAAAAGGTGTTCTTTTTTGTATATTTTTCCAATCATCGGATTAGGATTAGAAATCCATAAAGCTTTTATTTTTTTATTTCTCTCTATTTGATTAGACAGAAAATTTATATCTAAAATTTCCGAATTTAATTTATAATCGGAATAAAATTTAGTATATTTACCAGCCGTTTCTGTTGTTCGATAAAAATTAGGAAGAAGTACGCCTATTCCACCAGATTTCTTTAAGCAGGAATTTATACGAATAATCAGATCTTCTGAACCGCTGCCCAAAATAATATTATTTATTCCAAAACTATTCCTCAGTGCGTTTGTTAATTCTTTATAACGATAATCAGGATATTTCCCCGCTAAATCAAATAATTTGCTGGAATTAATATTTGGCAACAAGTTATCATATTCATCATCTACGTTATTATTTGACAATGAATAATCTCTACGATCTATGCCTTGTTTAAAAATTTCTGCTTTTCTAAGATAGTTTATGGACATTTTATTGCTACTACTATATTGAAATAATTACTTATTTTAATATAGTAGTTATTAATTTTTTCACTTCGCTCTTTAACTTTTCTTCTGACTCAGAATTACTAATAATAATATCAGCATGCGGCTTGATCGATTCTATCCCTATCCGCCGATCATTTTCAAGTATTAATTCAAATTCTTGAGGACTTAAATTCTTTTTTTCCCTTAAATTATAACGTTGCCGTAAAATATCGTTTGCCACATCTATATAAATAATTATATTTTTTCGATTATTTATTATTGGCACTTTATTTATTATGTATTCAATTCCACTATAAGACCGACTACCGACGATGATCAAGTCTTTAAAAAAACTTTTTTGTGCTAATATTTCTTCCTTTTGTTTATTAATTTCTTTTGCAAGTATCTCGTCTGTAAAATTTTTATCATATATTTTTTCTCCTTTTTCACACCATAACCCAAAGCTTAATTCTGGTGCTATTTTAATATGTGCTTTTCGTAATGTTCCGCCTAATTCTATTGGATAGCCAAAATTGCAAGAAACAAGAATATTAGCAACTGTTGTTTTCCCCGAACCGTGAGGACCAGTTAAAAATAGCATGGGATAATATTAATAATAAATTATTTTTCTTTTTTAATAATAGAAGCTACTTTATTACCATAGCAATAACAACAAAAATTTCCTTCCTTGTCAAAATCATACTTACTTCCATCGTCTATTTTAAAATCATTCTCTTTATGTAATTTATAAATCCATTTATCACAATAAGCATTTTCATCTTTTTTAATACCTGTTCGAGGAAATTTCTCTAAAAATCCTTGAAGCGCTTTATTGTTTATATATATCCATTCTTCAGCTTTAAGGGATGGATCAATACCAAACAACCTTACAAGGTTACCTTTATAGCTTCTCTCTAAATATGCCTTAGTAACTTCAGGAAGCCAATTTGCCGGCTTTGATCTACCAGTAATTTTAAATATATTCACTCCTGCTACTTCATAAATATTTAAATCTTCTGGCCTTATAAAATTAGACTTTAAAAACTCGAGAGGATAATTCATTTTTTTCGTATTGCATACTGTATGAAAGGGCGCATCCGCATTTCCGCCCCCTAAATGTTTATAATGCGCTTCTCTATACGGACAACCTCTAAGACAACTTTCTGTAACCATTAATTCCAACTCGATTTTAAGCTTGCCTGTTTTATCAACAAGCTCTTTTAGGTCTTTAAAATTTCTATTTACATCGTGATGGGGAACAATCCTTTCCGGCGCTATATCCAAAAATTTTTCCAAATGCTTCCAGCTTAAAACACCTGCAACCGTTGATATGTAAATTTTAGTTTTTGGGTAATTCTTTTTTACAAACCTCATTAATTCATGTGATGTTATCATCAACGCATCCGCTTTAAAATCATTAATGATCCAATCTAAATAAATTTCTACTTCTTTTTTTTCTAAAGCAGACTTAAATTCAAACGGCGCATTAAGTAAATAAATAAATTTCATTCCCAACGCCCCTATAAATTTTCTAAAGTTTACTGCCTCTTTTTTACTAATATCCGGCACAGAACTAGGAGATCTTCCGTGTCCAACAGGACCTCTTGCTAATGTTCCATAAACTTCCGTAACCTGAATATCTTTGGCTAGTAAATTTTGTTTCACAATTTCTTCTATAATTTTCTTATCCCAATGGCAAGGTATGCTTATTTGAGTTTTTATCATAATATAAAACTAAAGCTATTTATTTTAATTACTTAAACTATACATTATTTTTACGATTTTAACAAAAAAACAAAATCTCGAAACGATTCATTGACTATTATTAATTTTCCTGTTTATGATATAAAAATAACCCTTTATTTGAAGGGTTATTTGTTAGCTCTCTATTTTTCCACGATATCAACGATCTTAATTTCAGTGAAAGGCTGTTTATGCCCTTTGTGGACTCTTTGCCGCTCTTTTGCCTTGTATTTAGTCAGTGTAACCTTAGGATGTCTTCCTTGTTTTAAAACATCGCCTGTCACTTTCGCGCCTTCGATGATCGGAGCGCCAATGACAGTT